>NZ_JBMPPJ010000021.1:0-103016 GCF_049339865.1 Undibacterium sp. TC9W
TTCGCCAGCTCTTTGGCCAGCGCCTGCAGTTTGCTTCTTTCCATTGCGTTTGTCGTCATTTTGGCAATTCCTCATTATAGGAGCTTCATCTGCCAGAATTACTTACACACTTTTATTTACAGGCTCCAGAACATGGATTTAGGTCTTTGCAATGTTTGCCACAGACCATCAGAATGGAAAATCTGCAGGCCATTCCAGGCTATCTGCTGATATGGCGTAAGCGTTAGCATTGGCGACTGGGCTGTTATGATGTCATTACCGCTCTGGAAAAAATCAGGCATTGACCGTTTCTATTAATAAAGTCGCACCCGCAACCCTGGTCTGCTTTGATTTTGCAGCACGCATCTCCCCGAAACTGCCTGTATGCTGAAAAAAGCGCCATCGCTTTAAGCTGCTGATACAATACTGCACTTGATTTTGACCAAAACGTCTTCATTTCAATGTAAGTAGTCGCTTTTTGCGTGTTTTGATCAAAATAAATACTGATTTGCGATTTAATGTCATCTAAGCCTGGCGCTTAACCCATGCCGTCAATGGAAATGGGCTTTTTCTAGTTATTGGAGTTTTACTATGTTTCAAAATGCTCAAACCCTGGACAAGAACCTGCATGCCTCTTTGCGCTTTCAACCAGCTGCTGACTTTGCTTTTGCCCGTAGTCTGACGACTGCCCCACTGGCACCGACAGAAATTCCTGAGGCAGCACAGTTTTATCCAGTCTTGTTCTCACAATCCGGCTTGCTCAATCCGATTGCCGTGCTGGGTTTGAGAGAACGCAACGTATTCCTGAATGAAAAAAATCAATGGACTGAGGCCTATGTACCAGTTCATGTACGTCGCTACCCGTTCATCCTGGGCCGTATTGGTGATACTGATGACTATGTGCTGGCTGCTGATATGGATGCGCCACAGTTCAACACCAAAGAGGGTGAACTGGTGTTTACAGACAAAGCAGAATTCAATCCTAGCTTTGGTAAGGTACTGGAACTGCTGAACAGCTATGAGAAAAACCTGCGTGAAGGCCGCGTCATTCTGAATGAATTGGAAACCACAGGCGTATTGGTTGCCAAAGACCTCAACTTCCGTGAAGGCGATGAAGTTCACCTGATCGGTGGCTTCCGTATTGTCGATCGTGAAAAAGTCCTGGCACTTGATGATGCAACACTGGCGCGTTGGGTGCGTAGTGGTTTGATGTCCCTGCTGGAATTGCACTGGGCGTCTTTCCGTCACCTGCCTAAAGTGGCGCTGGCTTCTTCACGTCCAGATCAGGTACAGTAATCTGTATTTGACTTGATATAGAGTGTGAATGGAAAATGGGGCCTGTGCCCCATTTTCTTTGGGATCAAACGACAAGGTGAATGCTTTGAAATTATTACACGTAGGCTGCGGCCCTCAAAACAAGTCAGGCACCACGCCTTTTTTTCAGTCAGATGATTGGCAGGAAATACGCTTTGATATTGATCCTACCGTCAATCCTGACATACAAGGCACGTTGACGGATATGAGTGCCGTTGAAACAGCCTCTATCGATGCGGTATATTCTTCGCATAATATTGAACATCTGTATCCGCATGAAGTACCACTGGCTCTCAAGGAAATCTTGCGTGTCTTGAAAGACGATGGGATATTTGTAGTGACCTGCCCCGACTTGATTTCTGTCTGCAAGTTGGTCGTCGAAGATAAATTGCTTGACCCAGCCTATGTATCACCAGCAGGTCCGATTTCTCCCCTTGATATCTTGTATGGTCATCGTGCTTCCATGGAAAGAGGTAATCTGTTTATGGCGCACCGATGTGGCTTTACCCAAAAAGTACTGATGAATACTCTGGCAGGGTCCGGTTTTAAGACGGTTGTAGCAGCAGCTAGGCCATCCGCTTTTGATTTATGGGCGGTGGGGACAAAAAATGCGAGAACTGAGGAAGAAGTCAGGGGTCTGGTAATGGCGCAGCTGAAATAATACTTGCTGTAGCAAATGTATAAAAAGAAAATGCCAGGTAATTCACGACAGGTGAAATCTGTTGCAGGAAGTACTGCGGCAGAAGCCGAAGCGGCACAATTAATGCAAAAGGCCTTGGTGCTGCATCAGACTGGAAAACTGGCTGATGCTGCCGTCTTGTATCAACAGATACTTCAGATTAACGCCAGGCATTTCGACGCTTTGCAATTTCTGGGCATGATCAAGCGTAGTACGGGTGCTCTGCAAGAGGCGCTTGATCTACTGACTTTGGCAGCCTCCATCAAGCCAGCCAATACCATCATACATGCCTCACTCGGCAATGTTTTAATGGACCTTGAGCGCCACGCTGATGCCATTGTCAGTTATGACCGTTTCTTGTCGGCCACGCCCGACTTTGCCGAAGTTCTCAACAATAAGGCGAATGCATTAAGTGCCTTGGGACGCGAAGCAGAGGCCATGTCATGTTACGAGCATGTGCTGCGCCAACAGCCAGATTTTTCTGATGCGCATTTTAACCGCGGTAATCTGTACATGGACATGCGCCAGTATGCGCAGGCCCTGGCTGACTATGAACATGTGCTGCGTAGTCATCCTGGTCATTTTCAATCCTGGAATAATCGTGGTAACGCGCTGCTGAAACTGGAAAGACTGCCTGAGGCGAGGCAAAGTTACCAGCAGGGATTAAGCATCGCCCCCGACAATCCAGAATTGCACGCTTGCCTGGCTCACGCCTATAAAATCACTGGCCAGTTAAATGAGGCGGTTCAGCATTATGCCAAAGTGCTGGAACTGACCACGACCGGTTTTCCCAGACAAAATGCCGCATTACAATTGGCGATCCTGCACTATGTCTTTGGTAACCAGGCGAATGTAGATGCTTTGTTGCAAGTGGCAAAGGACATGCTGGGCAATGCGCTGATTAAAGACAAGGGTTCTTTGATTTACTGCGCCTTCATGTTGAAAATCCAATTATGGTGGCAGATGTACAGGCAGCAGGTACAAAACCCGCAAGCGCAAGGCACGCTGTATGTCATAGGTGAGAGTCACATCTTGTCGGCCCATAATCTGCTGGTCACTTATCAGGGTCAACATCTGCAATGCAAAGGGCTATGGATAGAAGGCTGTACACAATGGCAAATCGGTAAAGTCGAAACCAATCATTACCAGCAACTAATGCAGCATTATCTGCAGGCCTTGCCTGTCGCATCCAGCGTATTGATTACCGTAGGCGAAATTGATTGCCGCATTGATAGCGGCATCCTGAAAGCCAGTAAAAAAACTGCAAACACCGACACTACTGATGCCCACAACGCCCCCAACATCAGCCTGGCGCAGCGGGTGCAGGATGTCATAGTGGCCTTCCTGGATTTTATTGTTGCCTATGCGCGGCCGCGCCAGCTAAAGCTCATCATCAGCGGTGTTCCTGCCTATTTAATCAATGAAAATGGCTATACGGCAGACCAGTTGCAGGAATTTGGTCAGTTTTTGACATTGTTCAATACCAGTCTGAAGCAGCAGGTAGCAGAGCGGGGTCTGGATTTTCTCGATGTGTTTACCCTGACCGATGGCGGTGGTGGTAAATCGAATCAGCAATGGCATATAGACGAGCATCATTTACGTCCGGACGGCATTATTGAAGCATTCTCCCGTCATTTGCTCACTTCCTGAGATTTGTCTGCAGCATGAGTGCATCGGCACGACTCTGTGCTGCCGAATAGCGTTTATACTGTAGCAATTTACGAAGTTCGTATTCCTACTCAATTTGCGCTATGAAAATCCTGTTCGTTCACCAAAATTTTCCAGGTCAGTTTGTCCATCTTGCGCCAGCCTTGGCTGCAGACCCGGCGAATGAAGTTGTCGCACTGACCATGCAAAAGGCTGCTCCGGCGCTGTGGAATGGCGTCAAGGTATTCTCATACCAGGTTGCACGTGGCACCAGTGCTGAAACCCATCCCTGGCTGGCCGATAGCGAACCCAAGGTCATCCGTGGTGAGGCTGCCATGCGTGCCGCATTGCAGTTGCGTGAGCAGGGTTTTGTGCCTGACGTGATTATCGCCCATCCAGGCTGGGGTGAAAGTCTGTTCCTCAAAAAAGTATGGCCCACGGCCAAGCTTGGTATCTATGCAGAATTCTTTTATCACGCACAAGGAGCGGATGTCGGGTTTGATCCTGAGTTCTCTTCCAATGCGATTGAGCAAGCCTGCAAGATACAACTCAAGAATATCAATAACCTGCTGCATATAGAAATGGCGGATGCTGCCATATCTCCTACGCACTGGCAGGCAAGCACCTTCCCCAGCGCCTTCCGTGAGCGCATCAGCGTTATTCATGACGGCATCAATACGGATATGGTCGCTCCCAACCCCGGTGTTGCCCTGGCTCTGGGTGGGGGATTGAAGTTGACGCGTGATGATGAAGTGATCACCTTCGTCAACCGCAATCTCGAACCATATCGCGGCTATCATATTTTCATGCGTGCCTTGCCGCAGATACTGGCACAGCGCCCCAATGCCCACGTACTGATGGTGGGTGGGGATGATGTCAGTTACGGTGCCAAGTCTGAAACCGGGAGGTCCTGGAAAGAGATCTTCCTCAGCGAAGTCAGTCCGCAACTACCGGAAAGCGCGCGCGAACGCATACATTTCCTGGGGAATATCCCTTACCAGCATTTTATTCCCTTGCTGCAATTGTCGCGTGTTCATGTCTATCTGACTTATCCCTTCGTCTTGTCATGGAGCCTGCTTGAGGCCATGAGCGCAGGATGCGCCATCGTCGCGTCGAATACCCAGCCTTTGAGAGAGGCCATACGTCACAATGAAACGGGCAGGCTGGTCGATTTTTTTGATGTGGCTGCACTAAGCCAGGAAGTCTGTGATTTATTGGATCAACCAGAAGAAAGGCAGCGTCTGGGTGAAAATGCCCGTCGTTTTGCCTGTGAATTTTATGACCTGCAAAAAGTGTGTTTGCCAGCGCAAATAGAATGGGTTTATGGTCTGGTTGAAGACACAAAAGTTAACCTAAAAAGTGAGATATCTGCACAAGCGCTGGTAAACACGGTAGTAATTGAGTTAAAATAATATCGTAGCCAGCAAGACCATTAAGAACTCGGCGCCCCGCAACGGATATTGCGGGGCGTTTTTTTTCGCATACCACTTCGTGCGCTCGGCTTTACGCATTCTTATTTAAGCATTCTTACTTAAGCATTCCTAAACTTCTGTAGTGCACATCCCTGTTTAGCCTCAAAACACGACCACTCTGCACAAGGTTCCAATGCTGGTAAGGCTTCACCAAGTGAGAATCCTGGCTACGTCACAGCAAATTGCAGCATTTCAAGTGAGATATATTCATTCAATAAGCTTCAACGAAGTGCCGGATGTGCATATCTGATTGTAAATCAACAGCATTTTATGTTTAAAAAGCATGTCAATTGAGCATGCAATGCAATTGGCAAAAATTTTTGCGATACCGATATATGGGGAGTATTCCGGGAATATCAATAGCGCCGCAGAGAGTATATGGAGATTTTTGATATACAGGAGGGGGTATGCGAAATATATCGGCTTCGATACACGAAACACGTTTTAAAAGCGTAAAACTTGTGTTACGCTTTCGAAAAATGTGATGTACGTCACATTTAATTGAGTTGTGAACAGGGATAATGCCGCCTTGCCCTAAAAATGCCGATGAACTCCTCCTCCAAAGAGATTACTCATCAAGCGGCCACCTATTATATTGCGATGTTTTTAGCACTTCAGTGTGCAAAGAATACAAATGATCTCGAAACTAAAACTTCCACAAACTGAAATTGCACAGGTTCTGATGACCTTTAAAAGTGCCTTCAGAACCGTTGGCATCTTCAGTGCCATCATCAATCTGTTGATGTTAGCACCTTCCCTGTATATGTTACAGGTTTACGATCGTGTTTTGCAAAGCCGCAACGAAATCACTCTGTTGATGTTGACATTGTTGATGCTGGGTGCGTATGCCTTGATGAGTGCACTTGAATATATCCGTAGTTTTGTATTGATACGTCTGGGCGCCAAGCTCGACATGCAAATGAACAAGCGTATCTACACTGCTGCATTTGAACAAAACCTTAAGCGTGGTGGCGGTAATGCCGGCCAGGCTTTGCAGGATTTGACGCAAATCCGTCAGTTTCTCACAGGTGCGGGCTTGTTTGCCTTCTTTGATGCACCATGGTTCCCGTTCTATCTGGCCGTGATCTTCATGTTTGACACTTACCTCGGCTTGTTTGCGCTGGCTGCGGTGATCGTCATGGTGATCCTGGCGTACGCCAATGAAGTGGTTTCCAAAAAACCTTTGACTGAAGCCAATACCATGGCCATCGTCTCCAGCAATCTGGCGACGAATAATCTGCGCAATGCCGAAGTTATTGAAGCCATGGGCATGTTGCCTAACCTGATGTCGCGCTGGTTCAAGTTGCATGGCCGCTTCCTGCAATTGCAGGCAGAAGCGAGCGAGAAGTCAGGCATTATCACTGCTTTGAGTAAATTTGTACGTGTCTCAGTACAGTCACTGGTGCTCGGTTTTGGTGCCTTGCTGGTGATTGAAGGCAAGATGTCGCCTGGTATGATGATTGCTGGCTCCATCCTGTTGGGTAAGGCAACTGGTCCTATCGATCAACTGATCGGTGTATGGAAACAATGGAGCACAGTTAAAGGTGCCTATGGTCGTTTGAATGAATTGTTGGCATCCAATCCACCACGTCAGGCTGGTATGGACTTGCCTAAACCGCTGGGTGCTTTGTCTGTTGAAGGCGTGACTGCAGCACCTCCGGGCTCTACTGTTGTTGTTGTCAAAGGCTTGTCCATGGCTTTGCAACCAGGTGACGTGCTGGGCGTGATCGGCCCATCAGGTTCCGGTAAATCCACACTGGCACGTTTGCTGGTAGGCGTCTGGCCAGCTGCGGTTGGTAAAGTGCGTCTCGATGGCGCTGATATCTACCAATGGAACAAAGATCAACTCGGACCAAATATTGGTTACCTGCCACAAGACATAGAATTGTTTGGCGGCACAGTAGCAGAAAACATTGCACGCTTTGGTGAAGTTGATTCTGAAAAAGTCATTATGGCTGCCAAGCGCGCCGGTGTGCATGAAATGATTTTGCATTTCCCTCAAGGATACGACACCCGTTTGGGTGATGGCGGTGCCGGTCTGTCTGGTGGCCAAAAGCAGCGTATCGGTCTGGCCCGTGCCATGTATGACGATCCATCCCTGCTGGTACTCGATGAACCAAATTCCAATCTGGATGATATCGGCGAACAGGCTCTGGTCGTTGCTGTGAATGATTTGCGTCAACGTGGCAAAACTATCGTGTTGATCACTCACCGTACGACGATTCTGGGTGCCACCACCAAGCTCTTGTTGTTACGCGATGGTGTAGCCCAGGCCTTTGGTCCGCGTGATCAGGTATTGGCCGCGCTGAATCAGGCAAATCAACAACAGGCACAGCAGATGCAACAAGCTCAGCAAGCTGCGGCAGCACAACAGGCTGCCCAACAAGCACAAGCTCAGGGCGGTCTGCAAGCAGCAGCTACAGAGCCACCAGCAGATACGCAGCAAAGAATTAATGCTACAGCTGCACAAGAGGAATAATCATGAAAAATGCATTGGTCAAAAAAGGTGATGTCACGGACGTGGCAACTCACAACGTAGAAATACTCGAAGTCAATACAGATGCACGCGGCTACTCCCGTCTGGGCTGGATCATCATCCTGATCGGCGTGGTCGGCTTCTTGCTGTGGGCATTCACGGCAAAGCTCGATAAGGGCGTACCCATGAGCGGTAACGTGGCCGTGGCCTCCAGCCGTAAAGTCATACAGCATCAGACTGGTGGTACGGTTGATGAAATCCTGGTCAAGGATGGCGATGTCGTTAAAGCAGGTCAAACCTTGCTGAAAATGAACTCTGTCAGTGCCAAGTCAAATGCAGAAATCACCAGGGTACAATTGTTTACAGCCCAGGCGGTAGAAGCAAGATTGCTGGCTGAACGCGTAGGTGCAAAGTCCATCAGTTTTCCCAAGGAACTGGATGAGGCAAAAAGCGATCCTCGCGTTGCTAACGTCATTTCGCTGCAACAGCAACTGTTCACTACACGTCAGATTTCCATACAAAGTGAGCTGGGTGCGGTGGATGAAAACATCGCTGGCTTGAAATCGCAACACAAAGGCCTGGAAGAATCCATGGTCAGCAAAAAGCAACAGCAACAGTTCCTCAAGGAACAACTTGATGGCATGCGTGACCTGGCCAAGGAAGGCTATATTGCCCGCAATCGTCTGCTGGATCTGGAACGTACTTATGCGCAGGTGAACGGCAGCATCTCTGAAGACCTGGGTAATATGGGCCGTGTCTCACGCCAGATCATGGAAATGGGCTTGCGTAAGTCACAGCGTCAGCAAGACTATCAAAAAGAAATCCGCACACAATTGTCCGATGTCCAGAAAGAAGCAGAAGCCTTGCAAAACCGCCTGACTGCACTGGATTTTGATCTGAACAATGTCGCAGTGAAAGCACCTGTGTCAGGCACCGTGGTAGGCCTGAATGTATTCACCAAAGGTGCGGTTGTGCCTAGCGGTTTCAAATTGATGGAACTGGTTCCGCAGGATGATGCGCTGATCGTCGAAGCCAGCTTGCCAGTCAACCTGGTAGATAAAGTGCATGCCGGTTTGAAAACAGAATTGATTTTCTCTGCCTTCAATACCAATACCACGCCGCATATCCCAGGCATCATTACACAGGTATCCGCTGATCGTACGGTCGATGAAAGAACCGGCCAGGCCTTCTATAAAGTCCGTGCAGAAGTAGCACCTGAAGGCAAAAAAATGATTGCCAACCTGAACATCCGTCCTGGTATGCCTGTTGAAATGTTTGTCAGCACCGGTGGCCGCACCATGATGAACTACCTGTTGAAACCAGTGATTGACCGTGCCCATTCTGCAATGACTGAGGATTAATGATGAAAAAATCATGGAAGCGCCTTAATCTGATCGCAGCTGCCTGTGGCATCCTGGTGATGTCGGCAGGCCAGGCTCAGGCCATGGGCCTGTTGCAGGCCTATGAAGCTGCATTGATCAATGATCCGACTTACCGTGCTGCAGTTTCAGAGAATATCGCGGGTAAGGAATACCGTAATATCGGTCGAGCCGGTTTATTGCCAACCATACAGTATGCTTATGGAACAGGTAAAAACCGCGCAGAAATCACCTCGCCGGCGACCAACTTTTTGGGTCAGCCAACTGGCGGTGTGGCGGTCAGTAATTACGATTACACCAGTATCACCAATTCTGTTTCCTTGCGTCAGGTACTGTTCAGTCTGGATACGGCAGCGCGTTACAAGCAAGGCATAGCGCAGACCAACTATAGCGATGCTATCTTTTCTGCACGTAGCAAAGACTTGATTATCCGCCTGACAACTGCTTATGCAGATGTCAAATTCTCTGAAGATCAGGTAGATTTGTTCCGTGCCCAAAGAGATGCTTATGCCGAACAGAAACGCATCAATGAGCGCATGTTTGAAAAAGGCGAAGGTACCAAGACCGACATGCTGGAAACCCAGGCAAAGCTTGATGTTGCCGAGGCTCAGGTGATAGAAGCGCAAGATAATTTACTGAATGCAAAGAATGCTTTTTCTGCCATCATTGGCAGTGAAGTAAATCAGCTTGATGGCTTGCGCCCAGAGTTTACCGTGATGCCTGTTGCCCTCTCCAGTTTTGAAGAATGGATGACGATCGCAATAGAAAGCAATCCTGAAATTGCAGCCGCCAAATATTCTGTCGAAGCTGCGGAGCTGGAGATCAGCAAAAGTAAAGCAGGCCATACACCAAGGCTGGATCTGAATGTTGGTTACAACCGTGGTTTGTCTGACAGTATCACGACACGTACTCAAGATCAAACGATCAAGAGCATAGGCGTACAATTGGTGATACCGATTTATTCTGGTGGTTATGTCACCGCAATCAGTAATCAGGCCATCGCCAACCGCGACAAAGCCAAGGCTGATCTGGACGCAACCAAGAACAGGATTTCGATAGAATTGCGTAAGCAATTTAATGCGATACAAACCAGTTTGACAAAAATCAGTGCATTGCAGAAGTCAGTTAATTCCGCGACTTTGCTGGTTGAAGCAACCAAGCAAAGTGTCAAGGGTGGTGTGCGTATTAATCTTGACGTGCTCGGTTCCGAGCAACAACTGGTCGCCGCCAAACGTGACCTGGCGCAGGCCAAGTACAATTACCTGATCAGCTACCTCAAACTGCGCGTCACTGCAGGTAATATCAGTGTGGATGATGTACAGACAGTAGCTGCTTACTTTGCGCCGAACTGATATCGATGGAGAATGCTGTCGGGAATTGAAGCAGACACCAAGCCAGGCACTAAAAGCCAGACATTAAATCAGCAGGTATAAAAAAACGGCACATCTTTACAGATGTGCCGTTTTTTATTTTCAGACGGGAATTAACCAGCCAGTTTTTTCTTCAGCAATTCATTGACCTGAGCCGGGTTACCCTTGCCCTTGGTTGCCTTCATCGCCTGGCCAACAAGAGAGTTGAATGCCTTCTCTTTACCAGCGCGGTATTCATCAACAGACTGTTGGTTCGCGGCCATGACTTCGTCGATGATTTTTTCCAGCGCGCCAACGTCAGAAATTTGCTTCAGACCTTTGGCGTCAATCACCTGATCTGCCAGATTTACAGCTGCAGATGGTGCCTGCCACATCGCTGCAAACACTTCCTTGGCAATCTTGTTGGAAATCGTGCCATCAGCAATGCGCTGTAACAATACGGCGAGCTGAGCAGCGGTGACCGGAATAGCGCTGATATCCAGGCCTTCACGGTTCAGTGTCGCTGACACATCACCCATCATCCAGTTTGCAGCGGGTTTGGCTTGTGCGGTACCAGCGGCAGTCACCACCGCTTCAAAATAAGTAGCCATGCCTTTGGACTGCGTCAGGATGGTCGCATCATATTCAGTCAAGCCCAATTGCTCGATGAAACGCTGGCGCATCGCAGATGGCAGCTCAGGCATGGTGGCGCGAACTTGCTCTACCCATTCGCGGCTGATTTTCAACGGCGGCAAATCAGGGTCGGGGAAGTAGCGATAATCCATCGAATCTTCCTTGCTGCGCATCGAGCGGGTCTCTTTTTTGTCCGGATCATACAGGCGAGTTTCCTGGATGATAGGGCGACCTTCTTCAATTTCGTTGATCTGACGACGGACTTCAATATTGATCGCTTCTTCCAGGAAACGGAAAGAGTTCAGATTCTTGATTTCGCAACGTGTGCCAAATTCTTTTTGACCGACAGGACGCACAGAAACGTTGGCATCGCAACGGAAAGAACCTTCCTGCATATTGCCATCGCAGATATCCAGCCAGGTCACCAGCGAGTGCAGGGCTTTTGCATAGCCAACGGCCTCAGCAGCACTGCGCATCACAGGTTCAGTGACAATTTCCAGCAAGGGCGTGCCTGCACGGTTCAGGTCTATGCCTGTCATGCCCTGGGCTGCGCCATGGGTGGATTTGCCAGCGTCTTCTTCGAGATGAGCGCGTGTCAGTTGTATATTCCTGAACTCAGTCTTGCCATCTTTTTCAAACACGCAAGGCACGAAGCCGCCCTGTACTACCGGGATCTCAAACTGGCTGATTTGATAGCCTTTGGGCAGGTCAGGGTAGAAATAATTCTTACGGGCGAAGATGGATTCAGGCGCAACCACGGCACCGACGGCCAGGCCAAACTGTATGGCTTTTTCTACCGCACCTTTATTCATGACCGGCAACACGCCAGGCAGGGCCAGATCAACCGGGCTTGCCTGGGTATTGGGTTCGGCACCAAATTGTATTGAAGAGCCGCTGAAAATTTTTGAGTTGGTCTTGAGTTGCGCATGCGTCTCAAAACCGATAACGACTTCCCATTGCATAATATTCCTCGTTATATCTTTGTTTATTGCCTCTGCTTTTTTATCGAAAGCAGCACATCAATTCCATGTCCATGATCTTTCATTCCCTGCCAGAGGGAAGAGACTCATGCCGGTGTGCGTGTATGCCAGTCTGTCGCTTGCTGGAACTGGTGGGCCACATTCAGCAATTTCGCTTCATCATAATAATTGCCGATGATTTGCAAACCTACCGGGCGTTTCGCATTCTTTTCACCTTGGCCAAAACCACAAGGGATGGACATGCCTGGCAAGCCTGCCAGGCTGGTCGAGAGTGTGAAAATATCAGCCAGATAGTTGGCTACCGGATCATCCGCTTTCGAGCCCAGGTCCCATGCCACGGTTGGCGCCACCGGCCCCATGATGACATCGCATTTCTCGAAAGCTGCTGCAAAGTCCTGGGCGATCAGACGGCGGATTCTTTGTGCCTGCAAATAATAGGCATCGTAGTAACCGTGTGACAGTACATAGGCACCAACCAGGATACGGCGCTTGACTTCAGCACCAAAACCTTCGGCTCGCGACTTCTTGTACATTTCTTCCAGTCCATCGTAATTGGCTGCACGATGACCATAACGCACGCCATCAAAGCGGCTCAGATTGGAGGAGGCTTCTGCCGGTGCAATCACATAATACACAGGGATGGACAATTCGGTTTTTGGCAGGGAAATTTCTACCAGTGTCGCACCCAGCTTTTCATATTCAGCCAGCGCAGCACGTACGGCTTGTTCTACGTCGGCAGCCAGACCAGCAGAGAAAAATTCCTTGGGTACGCCTATGCGCAGACCTTGCAAAGATTTGTTCAGGTCACGGTTGAAATCTTCTTTCTTGCGTTCGAGAGAAGTCGAATCTTTCTCATCAAAACCTGTCATCGCATTCAGCAAAATGCCGCAGTCTTCTGCTGTCTGGGCAATAGGGCCACCCTGATCCAGTGAAGACGCAAAAGCGATCATGCCGTAACGCGATACACTGCCATAAGTTGGCTTGATACCGGTGACGCCGCAAAACGATGCCGGTTGGCGGATAGAGCCGCCAGTGTCAGTAGCCGTCACTGCCGGTGCCAGTCGCGCTGCAATCGCGGCTGCCGAACCGCCAGAAGAACCACCAGGTACGGCAGTCTTGTCCCAAGGGTTTTTCACCGCACCAAAATAAGAATTTTCATTCGATGAACCCATGGCGAATTCATCGCAATTCAATTTGCCCAGGGTGACGGTACCAGCCTTGTTGAATAGCTCAACCACGGTGGCGTCGAAAGGGCTGACATAATTTTCCAGCATGCGTGAGCCTGCTGTAGAGCGCCAGTCGCGTGTCACGAAAATATCTTTATGGGCGATAGGTACGCCCGTCAATACACTGGCATCACCAGTGGCCAGACGTGCATCGGCTGCGGCAGCCTGTTGCAAAGTCCATTCAGGATTCACATGCAGGAAGGCATTCAGGTCACTGGCAGCAATCCGGTTCAGATAATGCTGGGCAAGTTCGGTGGCGGAAACCTGCTTGCTTTGCAGCAGGGCGGATAATTGCGAAATTGTCTTGGTATGCATGAGGACTCTATTGCTTAATCAATAACCTGAGGTACGAGGTAAAGGCCATCTTGTGTCGCTGGCGCTGGCTTTTGATAATCTTCGCGATGATTGCTTTCAGTAACCACGTCTTCGCGCAGGCGCAAAGCCATTTCTGGCAATAGGGCGGCGATAGGGTGACTCAGAGGCGCCACACCCGTGGTATCGACGGCTTTCAACTGCTCGACCAGCGAGAAAATACCGTTCAGTTTCTCGAGTGTGGAAACTTCTTCTTCGGTCGAGGTTTTTAATTTTGCCAAATTGGCAATTCTTTTCACATCTTCAAGTGTCAGTGACATAGTTCAGGGGCGCATTTTTACGCGAAAAAGAGTGTCAAAAAATACATAATTCGACATACCACCAAAAGCATAATTTAGGTGTTGGTATCGAATAAATTTAAACAGATTATAAGGTAGAATGGCGGGTTAATGCCCTAAATGGCTTGCTAAATCCCCTAACATGCTTGGATTGCGAGATGGCTGCTCAGTTTTTACTGGAATCAGTCAGGGTTAAAAATTCGGTAGCGCAACCCGGCAGAGCGGGTTGAGCCCACAATCAGTTAAATACAGGACAATATACATGTTTGGTTTTTTACGTAGTTATTTTTCAAATGATCTGGCGATCGATCTGGGAACAGCCAATACGCTGATTTATGTACGTGGGCAGGGTATCGTGCTTGATGAACCATCCGTAGTAGCGATCCGCCAAGAAGGCGGCCCTAACGGCAAGAAAACTATCCAGGCAGTAGGTAAAGAAGCCAAGCAGATGCTGGGCAAGGTACCTGGTAATATTGAAGCCATCCGCCCAATGAAAGATGGTGTCATTGCCGACTTTACCGTCACCGAGCAAATGCTCAAGCAATTCATCCGCATGGTGCATGACACCAAGTTCTTCAAACCATCCCCGCGCATCATCATTTGCGTCCCTTGCGGTTCTACTCAGGTAGAACGCCGTGCGATTCGTGAATCTGCTTTGGGCGCCGGTGCTTCTCAGGTGTATTTGATTGAAGAACCGATGGCTGCGGCAATAGGCGCTGGTTTGCCAGTGTCTGAAGCGACCGGTTCCATGGTGGTCGATATCGGTGGTGGTACGACAGAAGTCGGTATCATTTCCCTTGGTGGCATGGTCTATAAGGGTTCTGTCCGCGTCGGTGGTGACAAGTTTGACGAAGCGATTGTCAACTACATCCGCCGCAACTACGGCATGCTGATCGGCGAGCAAACTGCTGAAGCCATCAAAAAAGCCATCGGCTCTGCTTTCCCGGGTTCTGAAGTCAAGGAAATGGAAGTCAAGGGACGCAACCTGTCCGAAGGCATACCACGTTCATTCACGATTTCCAGCAATGAAATTCTGGAAGCGCTGACAGATCCGCTGAACAACATCGTTTCTGCCGTCAAAAACGCGCTGGAACAAACGCCACCAGAGCTGGGTGCCGACATTGCTGAAAAAGGCATGATGTTGACCGGTGGTGGCGCGCTCCTGCGCGACCTTGACCGTTTGTTGATGGAAGAAACCGGTTTGCCTGTCATCGTTGCAGAAGACCCGCTGACTTGCGTAGTCCGTGGCTCTGGCATGGCGCTGGAGCGTATGGATAAGCTGGGTTCGATTTTCTCTTACGAATAATAAGACCGGGTACCATCGTGGGAAAACAGTCAGCGCCGATGTTGGCTGTACTTCCCGTATTTGATGAAGCTGCATCTTCCTGGCTACTGATGCGCAGGAAGCATAGCTGATTTGATTGCACATTAAAATGCTTGTTGCGCTGTTCATTGAGAAACACCGGTAAAGTATGGATTACAGCCCGCCACCACTCTTCAAGCAAGGCGCTTCTGCGCGCGTGAGGGTGGTTTTCTTTGCCGTCCTGGCGATTTTTCTATTAGTTGTTGATTCCCGTCTGAAGTCTCTGACTCTGGTCAGGCAAATCCTCGGCAGCGTGCTGTATCCGGTGCAGATGGTCGCCGTCATGCCACGTGATACCGTCAAGCGTGCTTCTGATTATTTTGTGTCGGTCGCGACACTGGAAAAAGAAAACACGCAATTGAAGCACCAGCAGACCCAGAATGCCGATACCCTGCAGCAAACCGGGCACTTGATGGCAGAAAACACCCATCTGCGCAAATTGCTGGACGCACGTGAGCGTCTGCAAGTCAAGTCTGTCATGGCAGAGATCATCTACGATGCCCGTGACCCTGCCAGCCGCAAGGTCATCATAGACCGTGGTATCAAGCATGGCCTGACCTTGTCCCAGCCAGTGATTGATGACAAAGGTGTGGTCGGCCAGGTGACCCGGGTATTCCCGCTGACAGCAGAAGTGACCTTGCTGACCGATAAAAACCAGGCCATCCCCGTGCAAATCCTGCGGAATGGCTTGCGCAGCGTAGCTTATGGCCGCGGCCAGTCCAGCTATCTGGACATGCGACTGACCACCAATGCCGATATCCAGAATGGCGATCAACTGGTGACTTCAGGTATCGATGGTATCTATCCGCCAGGTCTGGCAGTTGCCAAGGTAGTACAGGTAGAAAATAAGGCCAATACCACCTTTGAAAGCATTTTGTGCGTGCCGACTGCGGGCATAGACCGCAACAAGCAGTTACTGGTCTTGCTGGTATCTGCAGATAATTTGTCGCGCCCGGATACCGAAGATGTGCGTGCCAAGAAAGAAAAAATCAATCGCAAGGTAACCCGTGAAGCGGCAGCACCTACATCTGATACCAAACCTGTCGATCAGCCCATGAAAGATTTGCCGGTCAAAGACGGCGCTGTGAAAGAAACTCCGCTCAAAGATGCGCCAGCCAAGGATGCACCTGCAACTGCAAGGGAGCCCAAAACATGAATAGCCCGCACTACATCTTATTGCCGGTCAATCCGCTATTTATCGCCATCAGTTTCGCCGTCGCTTTCTTCCTCAATTTCTTGCCATGGGGTGGCTGGATAGGTGTACCTGATTTTGTTGCCCTGGTATTGGTATTCTGGACCATACATCAGCCGCGCAAGGTCGGTATAGGTGTGGCGTTTGCCATGGGGCTGCTGATGGATGTGCATGACTCCATCTACATGGGTGAGAATGCACTGGCTTATACCCTGTTATCGTATTTTGCCATCATGATACACAGGCGTGTGCTGTGGTTCCATCCACTGACACAAACCCTGCATGTGTTTCCCCTGTTTTTGTTTGCACAGCTGGTGCAGCTTGCTGTACGCATGCTGGTGGCACCAGATGCGCATTTTCCGGGTTGGGCTTATTTTACCGTCAGCCTGGTGACGACTGTGTTGTGGCCGTTTGCAACTTTGCTCTTGCTGGCACCACAAAGACGCGCCAAAGATAAAGACCACACCCGTCCTATCTGAGTCCGCTGTATTTCTGATTGCTGACTGTTGTCTGTTGTTTGACCTGATTAGTCTGCTTCATCTGCGCCACCTGCTTCACTTTTTTCACTATGACAGAACTTAAAAATACGGAACGCGAACTGCATTATTTCCGCATGCGCCTGATTTTCATCGGCGTATTCGTATTTCTGTGTTTTGCTGCACTGATTACGCGCTTTGTCTGGCTGCAAATCATCAAGCATAATGATTATGCCTTGCTGGCAGATGAAAACCGCATAGACATCGTCCCGGTTGTTCCTAACCGTGGGCTGATCACCGACCGGAATGGAGTCGTCCTGGCACGTAATTATTCTGCCTATACGCTGGAAATCACGCCCTCAAAAATCAGCAAGGACATGGATGTTCTGATTGATGAGCTGGCGGTGCTGGTGGATATACAGCCCAAGCACCGCAAGCGTTTTCGCAAGTTGCTGGAAGACTCCAAAAGTTTTGAAAGTCTGCCTATCCGTACCCGGCTTACGGACGATGAGGTTGCCAGATTCACAGCCCAGCGTTTCCGTTTTCCTGGTGTCGATATCCAGGCTCGCTTGTTCCGTCAATATCCGCAGGGCGATTCAGCTTCTCATGTGATTGGCTACATAGGTCGTATCAGCCCCAAGGATGCCGAGATCATTGATGAAATGGACGATGCTGCCAACTACAATGGCACCGACTACATAGGTAAGGAAGGCCTGGAAAAAAGCTACGAAAAAATCTTGCACGGCAGCACAGGTTTTGAAGAAGTGGAAGTCGCAGCAGGTGGCAGGGCTGTGCGTGTGCTGTCCCGTACGCCACCAACTTCAGGCAAGAACCTGATCCTGTCGGTCGATATAGAACTGCAAAAAGTCATAGAAGAAGCCTTTGGCGACAGGCGCGGTGCGCTGGTCGCCATCGAACCTGAGACCGGTGACGTGCTGGCTTTTGTGTCAAAACCTACCTATGATCCCAACCTGTTTGTCGAGGGCATAGACCAGCAAAGCTGGAATGAACTCAATACGTCTGAAGACAAACCCCTGTTAAACCGGCCATTGACAGGTGCGTATCCACCAGGCTCCACCTACAAGCCTTTCATGGCGCTGGCTGCATTGCAGTTGGGTAAACGTACTCCTTCCCAGGCAATTGCTGATCCTGGTTATTTTACTTTTGGTAACCATACCTTCAAGGACGATAAAGCGGGCGGGCATGGCATGGTCGATATGTACCGTTCCATCGTGCAGTCCTGCGATACGTATTACTACATGCTGGCCAATGACCTGACGGTAGATGTCATGCATGATTTCATGAAACCTTTCGGCTTTGGCCAAATCACCGGTATCGACCTGGAGCATGAGCGATCAGGCTTGTTACCATCGACTTCCTGGAAGCGCGAAGCCTTCAAGAAAAAACCGGCACAACAGCGCTGGGTATTGGGTGACACCATTTCTCTGGGGATTGGTCAGGGACAAAATACTTTCACTCCTTTGCAAATGGCGCACGCCATGGCGACACTGGCAAATAACGGCATCATCATGAAACCGCATCTGGTCAAGATGACAGAAGATCCGCAAACCAGGCAAAGGGTGTTGACCGTTCCCAAAGAGACGGCCCGCATTCCCCTTAAACAGGAAAATATAGATTTCATCAAAAATGCCATGGTCGGCGTCACCAAAGAGGGTACTTCTGCCAGGGTGTTCCAGGGAACTGAATATGTTTCTGGTGGCAAGACAGGTACAGCGCAGGTGGTGGGTATTAAAAAAGGCGAAAAATATAATGCCAAGAACATGGCTGCGCGCCATCTTGATCACTCTCTGTATACTGCCTTCGCCCCGGCTGACCATCCCAAAATAGCGATCGCCATTATTGTAGAGAACGGCGGCTTTGGTGCCGAGGCGGCTGCGCCCATCGTGCGCAAGGCACTTGACTATTACTTGCTGGGCAAGCGTCCGCAAGACAAGGGCAGCAAGGATCAGGTACCACCACAACCCAAGCCGCAAAGCGACATGACCCTGTACCGCTCTGATGCTGAAGTCAAGGCACCGGCTGAGCCTGATCCAGGTCCCAAGCCTGGTGGCGAAACTACAGGCAATAAGGATTGAAAATGCAAAAGAATAGTATTAACTGGCATTTTATCCGCTCGCACATCTTTGTCTTTGATGCGACCCTGGCAATACTGGTATTCCTGATCATGTCGATCGGTATCATGACCCTGTATTCTGCGGGCATGGATTTTCCTGGGCGTGTTGAAGGCCAGATCAGGAATATCATGGTGTCTTTCTTCATCATGTGGGTCATGGCGAATATCCCGCCGCAGACCCTGATGCGCTTTGCCATACCGATTTACACCTTTGGTGTTGCTTTGCTGATTGCCGTTGCCCTGTTTGGCCTGGTAAAAAAAGGTTCACGCCGCTGGCTGCATGTGGGTATAGACATGCAACCCTCAGAGATGATGAAAATCGCCACGCCGCTCATGCTGGCCTGGTATTTCCAGAAGCGCGAAGGTGCCTTGCGCTGGCGTGATTTTGTGATTGGTGCCGTGATTCTTGGCATACCCGCAGCACTGATCGCCAAGCAGCCTGATCTGGGTACGGCCATGCTGGTTACTGCGGCAGGTTTTACCGTGGTTTTCCTGGCTGGCTTGTCCTGGAAGTTTCTGATTTCATTGATCACAGCGGCGGCGATTATTATCCCTACTGTAGTCTGGCCATACATGTTGCATGACTACCAGCGTGACAGGGTATTGACCATGCTGGACCCTAATCGTGATCCCCTGGGCAAGGGCTTCCACATCATCCAATCGACCATCGCGGTTGGCTCCGGTGGCTTGCATGGCAAGGGTTATATGAAAGGGACGCAGGCCCATTTGGAATTCATCCCCGAACATACGACAGATTTTATCTTTGCCGTATTCTCTGAAGAATTTGGTTTTGTCGGTAATGTGATATTGGTTACCCTGTACTTTTTATTGATACTGCGCTGTCTGGTGATTGCCGCTAATGCGCCCACGCTATTCTCCCGTTTGATGGCTGGTGCCGTGACTATGATATTCTTTACCTATGCCTTTGTGAACATGGGCATGGTCATAGGCATAGTCCCCGTCGTCGGGGTGCCTTTGCCTTTCATGAGTTACGGCGGCACTGCACTGGTGACGCTGGGTATGGGATTAGGGATAATGATGAGCGTACAGCGTAACCGAAAACTGGTGCAGACATGACATCGCGCATGTCGGTCATGCGCGCCCGTTATGGTCACCTGCCATTGCTGGCAGCCAGCGCAGTATTACTGGCTGCATGCGGCAGTGCACCGAAGAATAACGTCATTACTGCTGATAACCCGCGTCCTGCCGGCGGCACAAAATCCAGTCCGTCTCAGACAGCAGCCTTGCCCAAGGCAAATTCTGGCAAAGGCGCCTATTACAAGGATGACGGCCCTGGTGACAACATACCCGAGGGCCTGGAAAATACAGTAGATCCCATTCCCACACTGGAAAATTATTCGCGCTCTGGTAACAAGCCCTATGTAGTATTTGGCAAAACCTATACGCCTATCGCTGACAGCACTACACCATTTGTGCAGCGTGGTGTCGGCAGCTGGTATGGCAAAAAATTCCACGGGCAAAAGACTTCATCCGGTGAGCTGTATGACATGTACAAGATCACTGCTGCCCATCCCATCCTGCCTATACCTTCTTATGCGCGGGTCACGAATATCAGCAACGGCAAGCAAATCATCGTCCGCATCAATGACCGCGGGCCCTTCCATGCCAGCCGTATTATTGACCTGTCTTACACCGCAGCACTGAAGCTTGATGTCATAGGCAAAGGTAGCAGCCAGATCGAAGTTGAGCGTCTGCTACCTGCTGACATAGAGAGAATGGCCGAGAACCGCAAAAATCAACCCTCTCAACCTTCGCAGGCCGCCCAAGCTATCCAGCCTGTGCAAGTCGCAAGGCAGGACACAGCCATCGCGGTCACCACTCCAGTACCTGCCCGAGAATTGCCTGTTGTGCGAACCAATCCCGTCGCGACCATGAGCATGGAAGAATTGCTGGCATCCCAGGACAGCAAGCCAGTAGAAAAATTTACCCCGCCGGTGGCTGCTACTGGCACGGTCAGTACATCAGCTAATGCATCAGCTAATTCAGCAGGCAATACCACAGCGTCGGCAACTCCTGGCTACTACATACAATTCGGTGCTTATGCAATACGTGCGAATGCAGAAGCCATCATGAACCATCTCAAAGGCAGGGCGACCAGCCAGTTGCCAGGTTTTGATATTGTCCAGCAAGGCAGCTTGTATCGCCTGGTCAGTGGCCCCTTTGCCAACCGTACAGAGGCTGCTGCGGCAATCTCCCAGGCTGGCGATCTTGGTGTAGGCAAACCCCTGGTCGTGCAGCGCTAGTGAATTGTTGCAGTTACCAAGGTTTATTCTTCGTCTGCCTGCTTCATTTCCAGCGCCATTTGGTAAAGAGCATTTTTCTTTTGCCCGGTCAGTTGCGCTGCCAGACTAGCTGCCTGCTTGACTGAACATTCTTCCAGCAAAATTTGCAAGACCCGGCGCGCTTCGAGCTCCTGATCATCTACTGCGGCTGCGGCGGCTTCGACGAGTATCACGTATTCGCCTTTTTCCCTGTGGCTGTCCGCCGCCAGCCAGGTCTCTGCTTCAGCCAGGCTACAGCGATGGATTTCTTCAAACAGTTTGCTGACTTCACGCGCCAGCACGATACGGCGAGCGTCACCAAATACTGCCCGCATGGCGGCTACCGCTTCGATGATACGGTGCGGTGCCTCATAAAAAATCAGACTGGCTGGTATGGCTTGTACTTCCCGCAAGATACTGTCGCGTTGCCCGGCCTTGGCTGGCAAGAAGCCGACAAAATAAAAACGATCATGGATAAGGCCGCTGGCTGACAGGGCGCTAATGGCAGCCGAGGCACCCGGTAAAGGTGTGACCGGCAAGCCTGCCAGTTTGACGGCATCAACGATCTTGGCACCCGGGTCTGACACACCGGGCGTACCGGCATCAGACACCAGTGCGATGCGCTCGCCAGCCTGCAGGCGTGCCAGTATTTTTTCTGCCACTTCGCGCTCATTATGCTGGTGAGCTGCGATCAGGGGTTTGCTGATACCATAGCGCGATAGTAATTGGGCAGTATTGCGGGTATCTTCGCAGGCAATCGCATCTGCCAGCGACAGCAGGTGCAGGGCACGCAGGGAGATATCGGCGACATTTCCTATGGGGGTGGCGACTACATATAAGGTCGCTGCCGGATAATTTTGCCGGGTGACTGCCTCGATCACGGTCGCACTCGTGAACAGTGCCTTGTCGGTGGTGCTCATGCCTGTTCCTTTATGTAGTATGCAAATTAAGCAAATGAATTAGCCGAGATTGTACGCCAATGAGACTAGCAAAGACCGCAGAAACGCCAGATAGCAAATCGGGAGCTGACCAGCGTACCAGCCGCCGCCGTACCGGTGACGAGGCAGAAAGCCTGGCAATGCTGTATTTGCAAAAAGCTGGCTTGAAACTGATACAACAAAACTTTTTATGCAAAGGTGGCGAAATAGACCTCATCATGCAGGATGGTGCTGTGCTGGTCTTCGTGGAAGTCAGAAAGCGTAGCTCAATGCAGTTTGGTGGTGCCATTGCCAGCGTCACACCAGCCAAACAAAGGCGCATGGTGCATGCTGCGCAGGTCTATTTGTTAGCAAAAAAGACCCAACCCGCTTGTCGTTTTGATCTGGTGGCCATAGATGGTGAGCAGATCAACTGGCTAAAGAATATTATCGTCGCTTGAGAATATGACAGGATAGGAGACTGGAATAGTGAAAGCTGAAGTGAAGGGCGCGTGCCCGGCGTACCAGGGCAAGGCGCAAAGCGGATTGATAGCGGGCTATCGAGAGCATTTGCAACGCAGCCATGGTCGGTGCGCACGTGACAGGCACTCTGCTTTCACTGTTACAGTCCACTAGTGCCCCGCCTGCCGTATAATCTGACGCAATCATACTAAGTAAGCATTATGACAAATCAACGCATATTGGCGCACTTCCAGGAAAGTGCAGAATTAAAGATGCGGGCTGGCACAGAGCTGGCCCAGCCTATTTCAGAAGCGGTGGAACTCATGTTCTCGGCGCTGTCTAATGGTAACAAGATACTCGCCTGCGGGAATGGCGGTTCTGCGGCTGACTGCCAGCACTTTGCTGCTGAGCTGGTAGGACGCTTTGAGCGCGAGCGCCTGCCTTTACCGGCAATGGCACTGACGACAGATACATCGATTTTGACTGCAGTCGCCAATGACTATAGTTTTAATGAAGTATTTTCCAAGCAGGTACAGGCGTTTGGGCAGTCTGGCGATATCTTGCTGGCCTTATCCACGTCAGGCAATTCGCTGAGCGTGGTGAATGCCATCAACACTGCACTTGAGCGGGATATGCGCGTCGTGGCGCTGACCGGCAAGGGCGGCGGAGAAATTACGAATATCCTGACTGAGGCCGATGTCCATATCTGCGTACCGCATGACAGGACAGCGCGCATACAGGAAGTGCATTTATTAACCATACATTGTTTGTGTGACGGCATTGATGCCGCATTATTCGGAGGGGATGCTGATGATTAAGAAATCCTGGAGCAAGCTGGGCAAATCTGCTGCAGCCATAAGTTTCAGCTGTGTTGCGGCCTTGAGTTTGCAAGGCTGCGTGGAAATGGTCGTAGGCAGTGCTGTAGTAGGTACTTTTGCAGCAACTGACCGCCGTACCTTTGGTGCACAAACCGAGGACAAGGCCATCGTCATCAAAGGCGAAACCCGTATCTCCCGTTTGCTGGATAAGAATGGTCATGTGAATGTTAATGCATTTAACCGCCGCGTCCTCTTGACAGGTGAAGTGATCGATGAAAATGCCAAATCAGCCGCCGAGCGTGAAATGCGTGCCGTTGAAGGTGTAACTGCGGTCACCAATGAACTGATCATAGGGCCAGTCTCCAATTACACAGCCCGTTCAAATGACACCCTGCTGACTACCAAGGTCAAAGCGACCTTTGTCGATGCCAAGGAAGTTTCAGCGAACGCCTTCAAAGTCGTGACCGAAGCCGGTGTCGTCTTTTTGATGGGACGTGTCACCCAGCGTGAAGGCAACCATGCCGCTGACCTGGCCAGCAGCATCAGTGGCGTGCGCAAGGTCGTCAAGGTATTTGAATATATTACAGAAGAAGAATTGAAGACTTACCAGACCACACCAAATAAAAATCCTCCCAACGACAATTAAACCAGCATGACCGGCAATCTGATATTTGGCCGGTCTTGTTTTTTCTGGAGACATCATGATTGCAATGATCGTGTTGGCGGTCATCTTCGCAATACTGGCATTCTGGGTGCTGGGCATACAAAAACGCCTGCTGAATTCTCGCAGGCGCATCAAATATGCATTTTCGCAAATGGATATACAGTTCAAACGCCGCTATGAACTGATACCCAACCTGGTGGAGATTGCCAAAGGCTATATGAAGCATGAGCGCGAAGCGCTGGAGGCCATCATCACCGCGCTCAATGAGGCTGTGTCGGCCAATGCCATGGCTTGTATTCATCCCCTGGTTGGCATTGCGATACTGCATCTGGCCGCGACGGAAGACAGACTGACCGTGACATTAGGCAGGATGTTCGCGATTGCCGAAGCCTGCCCCGATTTGCAAGCCAATGAAAACATGCAAAGGCTGAGCACGGAATTGAATGATGCTGAAAACAAGCTCATCTTCGCTCGCCAGGCCTACAATGATTGCGTGGTGCAATATAACCAGAGCATGGAGCATTTCCCCGGCCCAGCCATTGCCAATATCTTCGGTTTCCATGCGGCAGAATTAATGCAGGTGGCAGAATCTGATGGCGGCCTGGTAGCGCAGCTTGCTGTTGCATCTGTGTAGTGACCAGTAACAAAGGAGATCCGCGACTATGGATAGTATTCTTGTTTCACTCTTCAGTTACAAGGCCTGGGCCAATGTGGAAATGCACGCCGCCCTTGCCAGATTTGATGCCCAGCGACACCCTGATCAATTCCAGGCCATGTTGCACACGCTGGATCATGTCAACGTCGTGGACAGGATATTCAAGGGGCATCTGAGCGGAACGGGGGCTGCTGGTTTTACATCGACTAATTCCGAAACAATACCGGATTTATCTGCATTGCGCGAGATCGTCAGTGCGACCGATAACTGGTACCTCGATTTTGTATCCGGCCTCAGCACCGAGCGTCTGAAACAGCGCCTGCAATTTAGCTTTACTGACGGCGACAAGGGCACCATGTCGTGCGAAGAGATGTTGCTGCATGTGATTACCCACGGTGGTTATCACCGTGGTTGCGTGGGGCAGATTCTGGAAGACATGGGCATCAGTTCTCCCCCTGATTCCCTGACAAAGTTTTTGCACAGGCATGAGCCTGAGCGGCGCCTTCATCATTTATAAACCGGGGCTGGGGCACATCTGGATCAGGTGCGTCCAACGATAGACGCTGTCGCCATCAGTTCGTCGATCAGGGCCAGCAATATCTTGCCAGACATGCGGTGTGGGTCGAGCACAGGCAAAGGAGAATACTTCAGCAAAATCGAAGGATTGATCTTGCCCATGTTTGCCTGTCCCATGGTCCAGCCCGCATAGCGGCGCTCCAGGATTTCTTCATAATCGAGCAAGATCACGTCTGTATGCCGGGCATCCCGCAGGATGTGGCTGTACAGGGTATTGACAGCTTCGCGGCCACCTTCCAGTACCTGCATGAAGACCTGGTCGCTATGGCAAAGTACGCCGGTGATGCCGTGCTGCGGATTGTGCTGACGTGACTGGCTGACGATGGATTGCACGATGTCACACATTTTTTCATCGATGACACGGCTGGCGTAAAGTAAGCGTACTAGCATGGCAAGTCCTGGTTAGCGTTTGATCAGGGATAAGAATTCACGGCGCAGGTTCGCGTCCTTCAAAAAGGAGCCATGCATCACACTGTTAATCATGGCTGTCTCCATGTCTTTGACACCACGCCAATGCATGCAAAAATGGTCAGCTTCCATGACGACTGCCAGGCCATCTGGTTGCATTTTTTCTTGCAGGGTATCGGCCAGTTGTACTACGGCTTCTTCCTGTATCTGTGGACGGCTCATGACCCATTCAGCAATGCGCGCATATTTCGACAGGCCGATCAGGTTTGAATGTTCATTCGGCATGACACCTATCCAAACCTTGCCAATGATAGGGCATAGATGATGTGAGCAGGCGCTACGTACCGTGATCGGACCGATGATCATCAATTCATTGAGATGCGAGGCATTCGGAAATTCGGTGACCGGAGGCATAGGCACATAACGGCCCTTGAATACTTCCTGTATGAACATCTTGGCGACGCGGCGTCCAGTATCCTGGGTGTTATGGTCACTCTCGGTGTCGATCACTAGGCTTTCCAGCACGGCACGCAGTTTTTCCTCGACTTCTGCCTGCAGTTCATCCAACTCGCCTGCTTCGATGAAACGGGCGATGTTGTCATTCGCGTGAAAACGAGTCTTGCTGGCCGTGATGCGTTCACGTATGCGCTGCGAGACAGGGATATTGACAGCTTTATAAGCTAAGGGCGTATCGTTAGACATGCTGAAAACCGGGATGTAAAAAGTCTATGGTAACTGAATTGTCAAATTGGCGTTGCGGGTAGCTTCTCCATGCATTGTTGCCTAAGCCTCAGGCTGCACATTGTTACGCTGGTATTCTGCTTCACGTTCTGCCTTCCACTGTGGCAGGCAATGCGGACAAAAGCAACTGGCATCCATCTTCAACTCACCGTCAGGTAATTTTTTAAATGCAATCTGGGGCAGGGCCGTACACCAGCATGCCTGGCCGGTATTGTCTGCCATTGTGCAGGTAAACACAGCCTGACAACGGGGACAAACGCTCATGTTGCACTACCTGTGCCACCAGTATTATCAGTTTCTGTGGGCAAACCTTCGCTGGCAGTCTGTTTCATCGCCTTGCGCAAGAATGACATTTGCCCATTAAAGCCGGTACAGGCGCGGCAAATTGCCAGGTGCATTTTTAACTGGGTGCGCTCAGACAGGCTGAGCGGACGGTCCAAACCCTCAGAAATAAGCTGATGTGCTTGTTTGCAAACAATAAAGACACTCATATTAAGACACTCATATTTTTTCTCCTGATGACACTCTGCCAAACCAGTTCAGGTCCAGGCATTCACGCAGGCGTAATCGCGCACGATAGAGCACCACCCATAGATTAGACGTACTCAGCTCCAATTCCTTACAAATTTCTTCAGTTTCCAGTTCCAGCCATTCCCGCATCATGAAGACACGGGCAGTTTTGGCGGGCAGGTTTTCCAGGCAAACTTCCAGCACGCGGAAAAAATCTTTTTGTTGCAATGTTGCTTCAGGCGCACCCCAGGCGGTTGGCATACCTATCACGTGGCCGTTGGCATTAAATAAACTGTCTATCAAATCGTCTTCAGATTCATCATCCTTGATTTCCAGCGGTTTTTCTTTTTTCAGTGAGCGCAGGTGGTCGATGATCTTGAATTTCAAAATGCCTGTCACATAGGTGCGTAGCGAAGAATTACCGGCAAAACTATCCGGCTTTTCGAGTACGGCCAGCAAGGTCTCCTGCACGGCATCTTCTGCCGCACACTCATTGCGCAGTTGTAATTGTGCAAAGCGATACAGGCCGGGGCGCAGGTTTTCCAGTTGTTGATGTAAATCTGTAATCGATGTCATAAGTCTGGTGACTGAATTGGAAAAGCTTTCGCTGCAAATCCTGTAAAATTCAGGCTTGATGAAATAACCCACTATCATACCTTCAGGATATACCGTCATTATGAGCGATTTGAACGCAAACACGACAGAAGAACTTGCACCGGAAGACCGGTTGGCAGGTGTGGAACCAGCCATCAAGGCGGAAATTCTGGCGGAAGCCCTGCCTTACATCCGTAAATTCCATGGCAAAACCATCGTTGTCAAATACGGTGGCAATGCCATGACAGAAGAACGCCTGAAGCACGGCTTTGCCCGTGATGTCATTTTGCTCAAACTGGTCGGCATGAACCCGGTCGTGGTTCATGGTGGCGGCCCGCAAATTGATAATGCGCTCAAGAAAATGGGCAAGCAGGGTACCTTTATTCAGGGTATGCGCATCACCGATGAAGAAACCATGGAAGTCGTTGAATGGGTACTCGGTGGTGAAGTCCAGCAAGATATCGTCATGCTGATCAACCACTACGGTGGCCAGGCAGTAGGCCTGACCGGTAAAGACGGCGGCCTGATCCGCGCCCGCAAGATGATGATGCCTGACCGTGAAAATCCGGGTGCCATGCTCGACATCGGTTATGTTGGTGAAATTGATGCCATCAACCCGGCGGTTGTCAAAGCACTCCAGGATGATGCTTTCATCCCTATTATTTCCCCTATCGGTTTTGGTTCAGATGGTCAGGCGTACAACATCAATGCCGATCTGGTCGCAGGCAAGATTGCCGAAATCCTGAAAGCTGAAAAGCTCATCATGATGACGAATATCCCTGGCGTGCTTGATAAACAAGGCAATCTGGTGACCGATTTGTCGGCCCGTGAAATCGATGAAATGTTTGCCGACGGTACTATCTCTGGCGGCATGTTGCCAAAAATTTCATCCGCACTCGATGCTGCCAAGTCCGGCGTGAATACCGTGCATATCATTGATGGCCGTATTGAGCATTCGCTGTTGCTGGAAGTGTTGACCGAACAAGCCTTCGGTACCATGATACGCAGCCATTGATGAATCAATATCAGCTGGTGGAGCGCCTGCCTCATGCGTAGGCGCTCAAAGCCCTTGTGGCTGTTTGATCTGGACAATACGCTGCACAATGCCTCACATGCGATTTTCCCTGTCATCAGCCAGAACATGAATGCCTTCCTGGCACGAGTGCTGGGGGAAGATGGCAAGCCGGCAGATGCCGAGCGGGTAAATTCCATCCGTCAGCAATACTATGCCCGCTATGGCGTCACCATGCTGGGCATGGTCAGGCACCATGGCGTCAGGGCAGATGAGTTTTTGCAAGAGGTCCATCATTTTGATGACCTCAGCGCGATGATCAGGTATGAGCGCGGTTTGAAAAAACTGTTGCGCCGCCTGCCAGGTAAAAAGATTTTGCTGACCAATGCACCGCGCGTGTATTCAGGCCGGGTACTCAGGCACATGGGTTTGCACAAGCATTTTGATGCGCATATCCCGGTGGAGGCCATGCGCGTGCATGGGCAAATGCAACCCAAGCCTTCGCGCCCTTATCTGCGCAAGCTGCTGGCAACTTATGGCAAACAGGCAAGAGACTGTATTTTGGTAGAAGATAGTGTGGAGAATTTGCTTGCTGCAAAGCAAGAAGGTCTGCGCACTGCCTGGGTCACAGGCTATACTCCTGCCCATCAGCGTAAAAGAGCTGCTGCCTGTGCCGACGTCAAAGTAAAATCCGTCCTACAACTCGTCCGTCACATCCATCGTCTGCGCGCCTGAGCTCACGCAGTGTAGCAAAATGTGAAGGGGGATTGCGTACTGGGCGGCTGGTCTTTAGAATCTCGCCCCAGCGCGACTGAATTGCCTGCTCTCCTTTTTTGAATTCACTTATTTAACACCTATGGCCAGCACCAAACCCGGCGAACGTAAATTACAGATACTCCAGACGCTGGCGGCGATGCTTGAGCATCCCAAAGGTGAAAAGGTCACGACCGCTGCCTTGGCCGCCAAAGTAGCCGTGTCTGAGGCCGCGCTGTACCGTCATTTCGCCAGCAAGGCGCAAATGTTTGAAGGCCTGATTGAATTCATCGAGTCTTCCATCTTTGGCCTGATCAACCAGATCAATGAAAGCCAGGAAGATGGCATGGTGCAAGCCCAGTCCATCATCAACATGCTGCTCAATTTTGCCGAGCGTAATCCCGGCATGACCCGCGTGCTGATTGGTGATGCCCTGGTGAACGAAGATGAACGCCTGCAATTGCGCATGAACCAACTCGCTGAAAGACTGGAGATGGCTTTCCGCCAGTCTTTGCGCCTGGCTGCCAGCCAGGGGCATTTTGCTGAAGAAGAAGCGCAAGCCCGCGCCAGTCTCTTGTGCAGTTTTGTCATGGGACGCTGGTTGCGCTTTGCCAAGACCGGTTTCAAATTGCTGCCGACTGAACAGGCAAACATGCACATTGCTTTGCTGTTGCGCTAATCATCAAGTCTGATTGCACTTCATCGCTAGCTGACGCATCATAGCCCTTGTTTGATTCACACAAGATGCCGACTGCCATTGATGAAGCTGCCCCAGCAACCCGGACGTTTATTTTTATGGCGCGGAGCCGCCCTGGTGGTGTCACCCGGCATAGATTCGTCCCTGCATACCCATTTTGCACTGCAACTGACTTATGGCCTGGAGCGGCCATTCCGTGTCCGCCTGCAGGCAGATCATGACTGGACAGAAACCCGCAGTGCCAGCTTTGCGCCGCATGATGCTCATCAGATAGACAGCGATGGTGGCATGCTGGCGCATCTGTTCCTGGAGATGCCGGAGGCAGTGAAGTGGGGTGGGACGGATTTGCAGGCGGCATTCGGCGCCCTGCCAGAATTTCAGGTGCTGGCGGCCAGTCTGGCCGACAACCGCCATCAGTCTCTGGACATGGCAGCAGCCCTGCATATACGCCAAATCTGGCAAGCCTGTGCATTGCCAAACAGCCAGAACAACAGCTCGCTTGATAGCCGTATTCTCAGCGCACTGGATGCGATTTCTGCCAGCCATGGCGCAGATTGTAGTGGCGAGAGCCTGGCCACACTCGTGCATTTATCTGAAAGCCGCTTCACCCATTTATTTCGCCAGCAAACCGGCATGTCGCTGTCACGCTATCTGCTATGGTCGCGCATGGTGGATGCCGTAGCGGCGGTTGCGCAGGGCAATAACATGACAGCGGCTGCGCATGCGTCCGGCTTTGCCGATCTGGCGCACATGAGTCGTACCTTTCGCAGCATGATGGGGGTAGCACCCTCAGAATTGCACAGGATGGCGATTGCGTTCAAGCAGGATGTCATTTGATGGATTACTCTGGGGGTATAACAATATCCGGGAGACCCTCATGCAACAAACAAACCAAAGACAGATAGAGCAACTACTGGCGAAATATAGCGAAAGCCATTTGAACCCCACCAATGAACTGATCCACTTTGTCTGTGTGCCCGTGATCGTACTGTCTTTCCTTGGCCTGATCTGGGCTGTGCACCCTATGGCGGCACTTGCTGTTACAGTCATCTCGCTGATTTATTACACGACACTCTCGGTGCCGTTTGCCGTAGGCATGCTGGGCATGTCGGGTACGATGCTGTGGATACTCTCGCAACTGCCACAACACCTGATGTGGCAAATTTCACTCGGTATTTTTGTGGTCGCCTGGATAGGCCAGTTCATCGGCCACAAGATAGAGGGCAAGAAACCATCTTTCTTTGATGACCTGCGCTATTTGCTGATAGGCCCCTTGTTTGTCCTCAGCTTTTTATACCGTCGCCTGCATATCGCGTATTGAGCATCCGATCAGCATCAACTCAGCATCAGATGAGCATCAGATGCTGAGTTGCACCGCCTGAGAAGTCTTGGGCAAGTCTTTGTTGTACAGGCGCCAGGTATTGCGGCCAGCGGCCTTGGCGGCTTTCAGTGCAATATCAGCATGATGCAAAAATAGCCGCTGCTCTTTGGCATGCAGGGGGCAGCAGGCTACGCCTACACTGGCGCTCAGCAAGATTTGCTGGCCGCGCAAGGTCATAGGCTGGTTGATAGCCTTGACCAGCCGGTCTGCCAGTTGTTCTACTACTTCCAGGCTACCCACATTGGGCATGATGGCAGCAAATTCATCGCCATCGACACGGCAAAGCGTATCAGTACTGCGCAAGACACCGCACAGTCGGTTGGCCATGGTCGCCAGGATCAGGTCACCGGCATCGTAGCCAAAGCTTTCGCTAAGCCCCTTGAAGTGGTCCAGGTCGATAAACATCAGGGCAGCTATTTCATTATTGGTGACAGCATCTTCGAGACAATTGCTGAGCAATCTGTGGAAGTAATGGCGGTTAGGCAGCTTGGTCAGACTGTCATGATTATTCAAAATGGCCAGGCGGCTATCGGCTTCGCGCCTTTCCCTGGCTTCGCTTTGCATATCGTTTTCCCAGGCTTCCATCCTTGCCAGCATGAGATTGAAATGCATGTTCAGGCTGCCCAGTTCATGCTCAGGGTCTTGCGGTGCACGCAGACTGTAATCGCCCAGTGTTGCCACTTTTTCAGCAATGACGCTTAATTCCATGATGGGTTGCATGGAGCGCAATTGCTTATTCGTCAGCCAGTAGGCTGCCAGTACAGTGATAAACACCGACAGAAAAGCCGCAATCAGCAAGAACAGCAGGATATGCTGGTACAGCGGCCAAGTACTGATTTGCAACTGTACCTGACCTATCACCGTGGTGCCGCTCAGCACCGGGCTGATCGCGTTGAAACTGCCGGGGTGAAAATCCACCGTATGGTGCCGCAGCAAAGTCGTGGCTTCTACGCCACTGGTCTTGATCAACTGGCCCTGGGGATTCCAGGCCAGTATGGGCTGGCCATGCCTGTCATAGACATTGGCAGTTTGCATGTCTGGCGTATTGGTGGCATTCAGCAACAGGCTTTGCAATTGCCGCATGTCATTGGCGATCATCGCATCTGCCATATTGCTGGCGAGGATGTCAGACTTATACAGGGCTTCTGAACGCAGGTTTCTTTGCAAAAGATAAGCAGACAGTACCAGTCCCAAGATCAGGGCAGCCAACATCGCCAGCGCGATTGCCTGCAAATTCTTGCGAAAAATGCGTTTTGCCATTGGTAACCTGAAGTAAGTGTTTTGCATGAGAAATATTGCGAATTGCCCTTTGGGAAGTACTGCTGTAGTGAATATCAGCGACTATACCTATGTGCCAGAATCATGTCATAAAAAAGTGCCATGGCACCAGAACTCATTTCATAAATGGGGGTGAGTGCGAACAAGACGATTTGGAATGCAGTGCAAGGCCTAAGGTGTGTACCCTGTACAGCTAAGGCTCCTGCCTTAGCAAAGGTTGCAACGCTGCAAAGCGCCCAAATCGTCAGTTCCCGGAGGGTTTGCCTCATAACGCGCGCTGGACTGCGTTATAAGGCAAACGCATCTCATCCTTAATTATGAAATGAGTTCTATACTTCTTTCTTGATTGGCGTCTTTGTGCATCGCTTTATGCAGAAGCAGGCATCTGCGGGTAAACTGCGGCACATCTTTATGTTAGTTTGAATCCGCGTGTCAGATTTTTCCAACAATCCTGTCCTGCCATTTCCTCTGCCCCGGGCCGGGGAATGCTTTGCCCTGCTTGATGATGCTCACGCAGAGCAGGCACAATCGCGCTACTACCATGACCTGCAGGCCGTACTGACATGCAGTACGGCGCAACAGTGGCCCGCCTTATGGCGTGATGCAGAGCAGGCTTTGCAACAGGGCAGTTTTGCGCTGGCATTGTTGTCGTATGAAAGCGGCGCGCAATTGCAAGGTATTGCTGAGCACACTACAGCCGCTGTGTCGCGCATACTCCTGTTCCGGCAATGTCATATTTTGGATAGCCAGCAAGTCACTGCTTTTTTGCAAGCGCAAGAAGCACCGCAAACCATTGCCGGAATAGCAGGTATACAGCCCAGTGTCGATGCCAACCAGTTTGAAAATGGCATAGCCAGGGTCAGGGAATATATCGCTGCCGGTGATACTTACCAGGTCAACTACACATACCGTCTGCATTTTGACAGCTACGGCCCACCCGCCGCACTCTACAGCCGCTTGCGCCAGCGCCAGCCCGTGCCTTACGGTGCGCTGATCTGCTTGCCTGATGGCGAGGCAGTCGTTTCGTTGTCACCAGAATTATTCGTGCGCCAGCAACAGGGTAAATTGCTTGCCCGCCCCATGAAGGGCACGGCAGCGGCAACTGGCGATGCAGAGCAAGACCAGCGTCTGGCGGCAGAACTTGCTGCCGACAGCAAGAACCGCGCAGAAAATCTCATGATCGTTGATTTGCTGCGTAACGACCTCGGGCGCATCGCCAAAACCGGCACGGTCAGGGTGCCCAAATTATTTGAGGTCAAGCGCTTTTCCAGCGTGCTGCAAATGACTTCTACTGTCGAAGCCGATTTGCAGCAAGACCTGAATCTGGAACAGATACTGACGGCCCTGTTCCCCTGTGGCTCGATTACCGGCGCACCCAAGCACCGCACCATGCAGATCATCCGTGAACTGGAGACAGAGCCGCGTGGTCTGTATACCGGTGCCATAGGCTGGTTCGATCCGCCAGCAGAGCCAGGTACATTGGGCGACTTTTGCCTGTCTGTACCTATACGTACTCTGCAACTGCAAGCTCCTGTTAATAATGCAGAGCCAGTCTTGCGCCGTGGTGTGCTGGGAGTAGGCGCCGGCATCGTATATGACAGTGTGGCCCAGGACGAATATGCAGAATGCCATTTAAAGGCACGTTTTCTGACCGGACTGCCACCTCAGTTTGAACTGTTTGAAACCATGTACGCAACACAGGAAGAAGGTTGTCGCCATCAATCACGGCATCTGCAGCGCCTGCAGGCATCGGCACAGTATTTTGGCTTTGTCTGGGACCAGCAGCAGATCAGACTGGCATTGCAGCAAACATGCGATGCCCTGCCTGCCAGCCTGCCACACAGGTTGCGCCTGGCACTGAAGCCGGATGGCAAACTTGAGGTGCGAACAGCGCTGCTGAGCAGCATGCCAGAACAGCCCAAGGTCATGCTGGCGACAACTGCCAGTGATAGCCGCAATCTGTTCCTGCGCCATAAGAGCAGCTTGCGCCAGCAATATGACCAGGCCTGGCAGGCAGCAGAGCAACAGGGCGCATTTGATATGTTGTTTTTTAACGAAAAAGGGCATTTGACCGAAGGCGGGCGCAGTACAGTCTTGCTGAAACTCAATGGCAAATGGCTGACACCGCCACTCGAAGATGGTGTCTTACCCGGCATCATGCGGGCGATATTGCTGGAAGACAGGCGTTATCAACTGACTGAGCAAGTCCTGACGCTGCCAGACCTGCAGGCCGCAGAGCAAATCATGTTGTGCAATTCCCTGCGTGGTGCTTTTGTTGTTGATTTGATTAAAATGGATTAACTAAGTGCATGCAAGACTTGTTTTTCTGGCAAGAAAGCTGACATGACTTGCCTATCTGAAGTATAAAGATAAACTCCGCTCACAAATTTGGTCTGGAAAATTGATCCAGCTTAAATATTGTGCCTGCACGAAGGAAAGGTTACACTGGAAAAAAATTAACCGACCAAGCGGTCGGCAAATTGCATTCTTATTCATATTGTTTGGTAATGATTAATATTGCAGATAATCGCAAAACAGGAGACTACCCATGAAGAAACGGTTTTTACTGGCGGCCTTGCCGGCCATGTTATCGCTGGTACTGGCAACAAATGCTTATGCGCAGATCAAGGTTGGCGTCAATGTGTCGGCCACCGGCCCCGCCGCTTCTCTGGGCATCCCTGAAAAAAATACCTTCGCCCTGCTGCCCAAGGAAATCGCCGGCAAGAAGGTGGAATACATCGTACTGGATGACGCCTCTGATACCACGACCGCTGTCAAGAATGCCCGCAAGCTGATAGCCGAAGACAAGGTTGATATCCTCATCGGTTCTACCATCACGCCTAATTCCCTGGCCATGGTCGATGTGGCAGCAGAAAATGAAACGCCAATGATTTCGATGGCGGCTTCTTCGGCGATTATTTCGCCTATTGATTCCAAGCGTTACTGGGTATTTAAAACGCCGCAAAATGATTCACATATGTCCACGGCGATCACCGGGCACATGAACGATGCCGGCGTCAAGACTGTTGCATTTATTGGCTTTGCCGATGCCTATGGCGAAGGCTGGTACAAAGAATTTTCCAAGATTGCTGAATTGCGCAAGCTCAAAGTGGTTGCTAACGAGCGCTTTGCCCGCAGTGATACTTCAGTCACTGGCCAGATCCTCAAAATCCTGGCGACCAATCCTGATGCAGTCTTGATTGCCGGTGCCGGTACACCAGCAGCCCTGCCACAAAAGACTTTGAAAGAACGCGGCTACAAGGGCAAGATTTACCAGACCCACGGTGTTGCCAATAACGACTTCCTGCGCGTCTGCGGCAAGGATTGCGAAGGCACCTGGTTGCCAGCAGGCCCACTGCTGGTGGCTGAGCAATTATCCAATGATAATCCAGTCAAAAAATCTGCCATGCGCTATGTCAAAGCGTATGAAAAAGAATATGGCGCAGGTTCTGTCTCCACCTTTGGCGGCCATGCCTGGGATGCCAGTCTGTTGCTGGAATCTGCCGCGACTGTGGCGTTGAAAAAAGCCCAGCCAGGTAGCAAGGAGTTCCGCGCAGCCTTGCGTACCGCGCTGGAAAATACTGTCAACTTGCCGGTCTCGCACGGTATCGTCAATATGACGGATACTGATCATCTTGGTTTTGACCAGCGTTCCCGCGTCATGGTGCAAATCGTCAATGGCAAATGGAAATTGATCGGTCAGGCTAACTGATGTATTGATGAAGTAATCAAGGGAGCTGCGGCTCCCTTTTTGTTCGGCCCAAAGTACTGAGGGCCATGCTTGAACTAGTAAGCAAGAAAGTCAGGTTTACATGGATTTTTCAATTGCCGCCATCCTCGCTCAGGACGGTATTACCAGTGGCGCCATCTATGCCTTGCTGGCATTGGCGCTGGTGCTGGTGTTTTCCGTCACACGGATTATCTTCATACCGCAAGGTGAGTTTGTCGCCTTTGGTGCACTCAGTCTGGCTGCCATACAGTCTGGCAAGTTCCCGCATTCTGCCAGCCTGTTACTCGCTTTTGGCTTGCTATGCCTGGGCAAGGAAATTTATGCGCAACTGCGCAGCAAGCAAGCTGTGAATGCCAGGGCCCTGGCTTTATCGGCTGGCAAGCTGTTGCTGTTTCCACTGGCTGTCTGGCTGCTGGCACGCAATGTCAACGCGCAGGAATGGCCCTTGTTCGCCCAGGTCCTATTGGCACTGGCGATAGTCGTGCCCATGGGGCCCATGATTTACCGGCTGGCTTACCAACCTCTGGCGGAAGCCAGTACTCTGGTCTTGCTCATCGTTTCTGTTGGTGTGCACTTTGCGTTGACTGGCATGGGCCTGGTCATGTTCGGTGCTGAAGGTTCACGCACCACCGCTTTCAGTGACGCCCGCTTTGAACTTGGTGCCATGCAGATATCTGGCCAGAGTCTGGTAGTGATTGCTGTCTCTGCTCTGTTGATCGCTGCGCTGTATTTTTATTTTGAACGCAGCCTGTCTGGCAAGGCTTTGCGTGCTACTGCCGTCAATCGCCTCGGTGCGCAACTGGTCGGCATAGGTACCACGCAAGCTGGCCGTCTGGCATTCACCCTGGCCGCAGCCATAGGTGCCTTGTGCGGTGTCTTGATCGCACCGATGACTACGGTGTATTACGACGGCGGCTTTTTGATTGGCCTCAAAGGTTTCGTTGGCGCCATCGTCGGTGGTCTGGTGTCTTATCCGGTGGCAGCAGCGGGTGCCTTGCTGGTGGGCTTGCTGGAATCGTATTCATCTTTCTGGGCCAGTGCCTATAAGGAGGTTATCGTATTTACCCTGATTATCCCGGTCTTGCTATGGCGTTCACTCTCCAGCAAACATACTGATGAGGATGAAGAATAATGAAAGCACTCCTCACCAACGGCATCAGACACGGTAAATGGATATTGCTTGCGCTGGTCTTGCTATTCCCCCTGGTGCCGGTACCTGAATTCTGGATCACTCTGGCCAACTACATCGGCCTGTATGCGATCGTCGCGCTGGGCCTGGTTTTGCTGACCGGGGTAGGCGGCATGACCTCTTTTGGCCAGGCAGCTTTTGTTGGCCTCGGCGCTTACTCCACAGCTTATCTGAGTACGGCCCTCGGTTATTCACCGTGGCTGGGTTTGCTGGCTGGCCTGGTGCTGACCATGGTGGCAGCACTGGCGATAGGCCTGATTACCATGCGCCTGTCCGGCCACTATCTGCCACTGGGGACTATTGCTTGGGGTCTGTCACTGTTCTTCCTGTTTGGTAACCTGGAATTTCTCGGCAAATATGATGGCCTGAATGGCATACCTCCCATAGAAATCGTGGGACTTAAACTCGATACAGGCCGCAGCATGTTTGGCCTGATCTGGGTGATATTGTTGCTGTCTATCGTTGCGGTACAAAACCTGCTGCAATCACGTCCTGGCCGTGCCATACGCGCACTCAAGGGTGGTGGTGTCATGGCAGAAGCCATGGGTGTCAATACGGCGCGCATGAAGGTCATCATCTTCGTCATCGCTGCCATGCTGGCGAGTGTTTCCGGCTGGCTGTACGCGCACTTGCAACGCGCCGTTAATCCCACACCATTTGGCTTGAATGCCGGTATTGAATACCTGTTCATGGCCGTGGTTGGCGGTGCTGGTCATGTCTGGGGTGCCTTGTTGGGCTCAGCCCTGCTGACGCTGCTGAAAGACAAACTGCAAAGCATCTTGCCTGCATTGCTGGGGGCGAATGGCAATTTTGAAGTCATTGTGTTTGGTGTCCTGCTGGTCTTGCTGTTGCAACGCGCGCGTGATGGTGTCTGGCCATATTTGGCCAGCTGGAGCAAGCGCCTGTTTGCCAAATGGTTGCCAGAAGATAAGGGCATACAGGTCGCAGCAGATGCCGCCGTATTGCCAGTACGTGCCAAACCGGCAGCCGATACCGTCATCCTCGAAATCGACAAGGCGCGCAAGCAATTTGGTGGTCTGGTTGCTGTCAATGACATGCAGTTCACCGTAAGCGCAGGCCAGATCGTCGGCCTGATAGGCCCGAATGGTGCGGGCAAATCGACGATGTTCAACTTAGTCACCGGTGTCTTGCCTTTGACCAGTGGTGCCGTGCGTTTTTACCGTGATGGCACATTGCAGGATATCGCCAACCTGCCTTCGCGTGAAATCGTCAAGCTGGGCATAGGCCGCAGCTTCCAGCATGTACGCCTGCTGGCCAGCATGACGGTACTCGAAAACGTCGCGATAGGTGCACATCTGCGCGCCAAGGGTGGTGACGTCATGGAAGTCATTGCCAGTATCTTGCGCCGTGACAGCAAGGTAGAAAATTCCCTGCTGGCCGAGGCAAAAAGGCAGTTGGAACGGGTAGGTCTGGCACATCTGATCAATGAAGAAGCAGGCAGCCTGGCCCTAGGCCAGCAACGCATACTGGAAATCGCCAGAGCCTTGTGTTGTGATCCTAGTTTACTGTTGCTGGATGAACCCGCCGCCGGTTTGCGTTATAAGGAAAAACAGGAGCTGGCAGAACTCTTGCGCAAGCTGCGTTCAGAGGGCATGAGTATCCTGCTGGTTGAGCATGACATGGATTTCGTCATGAATTTGACGGATCAACTGGTGGTCATGGAATTCGGCACCAAGATTGCCGAAGGCTTGCCGCAAGACGTACAACAACATCCGGCTGTGCTGGAAGCTTATCTGGGTGGGATAGATTGATGACGATTACAAATTCTGCAGACACCACGCCAGTCATCCTGGCGACGGCATCCTTGTCTGAACCGGCCTTATTGCAAACCAAGGACCTGCAAGTATTCTATGGCAAGGTCGAGGCTTTACAGCCTGCCAATATACGTGTCGGTGTCGGGCAAATCGTTACCGTCATCGGCCCGAATGGTGCGGGAAAATCGACGATGCTCAATGCCATCGCCGGTGCCCTGCCTGCCAGTGGCAGCATGCGCGGTCAGATATTATTGGCTGATAAAAACCTCGCCAGCGTTAGCATAGAAAACCGCGTTGCCCAGGGCATGTCACTGGTGCCAGAAAAACGCGAGCTGTTCGCCAGCATGAAGGTCGAAGACAATCTTTTGCTGGGCAGTTACCGCCGCTACCAGGCCGGTGAAAAAAATTATGCTGACCAGCTCGATGTCGTCTTCGATCTGTTCCCGCGCTTGAAAGAAAGACGCACTCAGGAAGCGGGTACATTGTCAGGCGGTGAACGCCAGATGCTGGCAGTAGGCCGCGCTCTCATGGCCAAGCCGCAATTGCTGATGCTCGATGAGCCCAGCCTCGGCCTGGCACCACTGATCGTCAAGGAGATTTTCCATATCATCCAGCGTCTCAAGCAAACCGGCGTCGCGATTTTACTGGTAGAACAAAACGCCCGCGCCGCCTTGCAGGTGGCTGACTATGCCTACGTGCTGGAAACCGGGCAGATTGCGCTGGAAGGGGATGCCGCAGAATTGGCGAATGACCAGCGCGTGATAGATACATACTTAGGTCTTGCCAAGAAAAATCATTGATGCGGCTGTGTTAGACTTTTGGTATGAGAGTATTAATTACAGGTGCCACTCAATGGGATAGCGCGGCCGCAATACGCCGTGAATTGGCTCATCTTTCGCTAGACACCATCATCGTCACAGGTGATACGCCCGGCATAGATGCCCACGCCAAAGTAGTCGCATCGGAATTTGGTTTTGCTATCGAGGCCATGAAAAAGACCAATGCCGATTACCGGGCTTTTCCTGGCGAGGGATGGAAGGGCTTGAATGTCAGGATGCTGGCCACAGGTATAGACCTGGTGCTGGCATTTCATGCTGACTATGGCAAGCCAGATTGTGCCCGTGGTACGCAGCATGTCGTAGAACTTGCTCATCAGGCGCAGATACCGGTCCAGATTTTCACACAATAAGTGACACGGTTAGTGTCACAATAAACGACACAATAAGCGCGAAGGAAAAACCATGATCTCCCATGTGTTCATAGGTATCCACGATTTCGACAAGTCCTATGCGTTTTATTCTGCACTGATGACTGAGCTCGGCCTGGTTCTTAAATTCAAGGATGCCGCAGAACCCTGGGCAGGCTGGATGGCTGCTGACCAGCCACGCCCGCTATTTGTCATCGGCAAACCCTACAATGGCGAAGCAGCCCAGCATGGCAATGGCCAGATGGTGGCCTTGCTGGCGGCATCACGCACTATCGTGCAGCAAGCCCATCAAGCAGCGCTGGCAAATGGTGGCACTTGCGAAGGCCCACCGGGCCTGCGCCAGCACTATCATCCCGATTACTATGGCGCCTACTTCCGCGATCCTGATGGCAACAAGCTTTGTGTGTGCTGCCATCATGCCGAGTAGCTCTTACTCGCCCGTCTCTAAAAAGCGCATCGCTCTTTCCAGCACTTCATCTTTTCCTGATCTTATGCCAGCCAGCGTAGGGGCGACCTTGATATCTGGTTGTATTCCTGTGCGTTGCAACTGACGGCCATCGGCATGTCGCACGTCATGACCAGAAAAAGCAAAATATAAGGCCCCCGGCAAATACGCGCCGGTAATGTCACCATTGGCACCAGCGCTATGCGTGCCTATAAAGGTCAACGGTGCGACTGACTCTAAGATCAAACCCGTATGTTCGGCTGCGCTTTGGGTTTCTTCATTGATCAGCATAACCAGTTTGCCATGATACAAGTCTGGTGCTTTTGTATTGATGGTTTGTTCAAAGCTATAGTGACCACCACTCTGGTCACCTTCAAAAGCCGAGACCATAGGACGGCGGAACTGGGCCACTACACGTGCCTGCTTCACATTCAGCCTGGGAGCTATTTTCCATACTGAGCCACGTGGATAGCCTCGCATGTCGAGTATCAAGGCCTTGCTGTCTTTGATGGCCTCAAACATGGGGTTGACGTTGGACCCTTCTAGCTGGTCCAGGTCCACATAGGCAATATCTTGGTTGAGCATTTTAAATGCTGGCGCGGTATTTTCAGGAGCTTCAGTATCATTAAAGCGTGGCAGATGTAGCTCGCGCTGATTGCCTGCGCTATCTGCGATGAGCAAGCTTGCCACACTTTTTTCCTGTCCTGCCAACAGGTCGTAAAGTGCATTCCTGATTTTGGTTTCCTGATTCGATGCAGAGATGGTCTTGGCGAGCTGTTCAATTTTATCCGCGACAGTTACGCCATCTACCTTGAGGATGATGTCGCCCACATGCAAGTCAGGGTTTTGCAACAGACGTGTGTCGTTAATCTTATTGATGACCACTTGCCCATCTATCATGAGCAGATGCATGGGCAGCCAGGCCTTGCCAAGATATTCCGTACTGATGCGGTTTCTGACATAGACATGGCTATCCTGGAGATGGCTGGCCATCTCAGCCATCGTCAAGGCATATTCCAGGGCGTTGTTGACTTCAGCAATACGCTTCAGATAGATGGGTAACTGGTCTGACCATGCTTGGTCCATCAAATGCTTATAGGGGAAGAAAGTCTCGGCAATCGCCCATAATTTAATGACCGCCAATTGTCGCCAGGCCAGGTCAGGATAGCGCATTTCACGATAGGGGAGCTCCAGCGTCCTTACGGCCACGCCAGAACTCGCTTGATAGTGTATCGCCGCACCGGATTTGCGCTTGCTATGGAGCAGGGCCAGGGCTTTGCCGATGCTGGTACTGGTTTTGGCGGTTGATGTATCTGGCGCTATCTCTGCATCGGCAGCAAAGCCGGTAGTGCCATCGGCATGGACCAGTTCTGCATTGCTGTATATGACTTTGACTTCGCCAGCGATGATATGACGTTTGGTAGGGATAAACCAGCCCGGTGTAGCCTTGCCTTGCGCCAGTATCCAGGCTTTACCGGTTTTTTGCAGGGCCAGTACAGCAGGTGGAACTAGGCTGGCCTGGTTAATCATGAACACCATGGGCAGTGCTTTAGCAGGCTGAGCCAGAGGCTGGATGATCTCAGCCTCCATGGTTTGGAAAGCTGAAAAATAACCGCCGCTGTTCATACCCTTTTGCGGAGCAAAGCCCGAGTGCACGCGTACCCTTTCAGTCGGCAGTATCAGTGGTGCAGCAATCCAGTGTGCCAGCAGGGCATTCAGATTTTCAGCCTCATACCAGCCAGACTCTGCAGGCCGCAAATCGATGATCAGACCCTTGGCCCGGCTTTTGATAGCGTCCCTGGCTTGCGATAGCTTTGCATGCTCAGGATGATCGCTGCTCATGATCTGCACTTGATGCAGATGCAGCAGGGCGATATCCCCATGCAGCCATTCCAGCATATCCTGATTTGCTGGCACTATCAGTTGATTTACTTGATCCGCCGTAACATGCTCATCTACTATGGAAATGTCTACCGCTGGGTCATGCAGGGCAAGCATCATAGTGGCAAGGGCATCACGCAATTCATGTTTGGACTGCGCAGCCTGCACCTTGGGCAAGGCAGCGACCAAGGCTTTATCCCAGTCTACATTACCTTTGGTCAGCGCAGGGTGGCGCCATTTTACGTCGCGCCATAGTTGCGCAAGATCACGCAAGCGTGTTTCTTGCGGATCCATGGTTTGCGCATGCACAGGCAGGCAAAAAAATTGCAGGGCACATACAAATAAAGCGAAAAAACGAGCGTAGCCCTTCGCCGTAAAAATTAAACGCATAGAAAAATGGTGTTGAAAAAGATGGGGTGTGAGATGAAATTAATGACGATAAAGCCGGGCGCAAATGCGCACCGGATTATTGCACATTATGCATGCTCCATCATCCATTCTTTCAAACCATTCACCCATTTCGCTGCAGGTAATTTACAGGCCAGGCGTATTGCCGTTGCGCGTTCATACAAGTCTTCAAAATCCACTGAAGGGGCTTGTTTGAAGGCGATGGCAACGGTGTTTGCATCATGTACCAATGGTAGCCAGACGACGGCATCGAAAGCCTCTTGCAAGGCAGCGATATTGGCATTGCAGTTGGCGCGGTAATTTTGTGGATTGCCAAACAGGTTCACAGTCAGCATGCCATCTTCGCTGAGACAATTGGCACAGGCTTGGTAGAACGCGGCGCTGCCGAGTGCCGGGGCTTCGGCGGCGGCGTCATACAAATCAATTTGCAAGATATCTGCCTGACCATGGTTGGCGCTGTCGTTGACATAGTCCAGCGCATTCATGCACAGCACTTGCAGGCGTTCATCATTGACCGGTAATTTGAAATGCTGGTGGCAGCTAGCGATGACCCTGGGGTTCAGTTCTATCGCAGTGACCCTGGCCTGTGGAAAATTACGGTAGCAAAACTTGGTCAGCGCGGCTGCACCCAGGCCCAGTTGTACAACGTGTTGCGGTTTATATTTGAACAGCATCCACATCATCATTTGCTGCACATATTCCAGTTCTATCTGGTCAGGCATGGCCGTGCGCATGGCACCCTGTATCGCATCAGAAGACAGATGCAGGGTGCGTACACCAAGGTGCTCGGCGATGGTGACCTCGGGCAAGTCCATGGTCGCTGCCTGAGTCGCCTTGTACAGATTAAGAGCAGTCTTTTGCATGCTGGGGAATTATGTACTGGTTTTAGGCCAGGTTTCCAGGCCTTCGATTTCTACCATCTTTTGCCAGCTCGGGCGGGCGATAATCAGTTGCGCGAGTTTGTTCAGGGCTGGCCATTGCGTTGCCGGACGTGGCATATTGCGTGACCAGCGCATCAGCATGGTCAATTGCAAATCTGCGCCGGAAAAAGTCTCGCCGAGCAGATAGGGGCCATTCTTGCTCAGGTGCAGGTCAAGCTGATCCCAGATGGCAGCGATACGTTTTTGCAAGGCCGCTTTGCTGGCTTCACTATGCTCTGCAATACCCAGTTCGGCCGGATAAAACCAGGCACGGAAGGCCGATTGCAGGCTGCCACTGATGAAGACTATCCATTGCCGCCACAGATCGCGTTCAACGGTGCCAGCGGCAGGTGCGAGGCCAGCTTGCGGGTGGCGTTCTGCCAGCAACATCAGCAAGGCGGCGGATTCCAGATAAGGGCGGTTATCGATGACCAGCGTAGGCACGACACCATTCGGATTCAGGCGCAGATAATCGGGATCTTTTTGCTGGTTCTTTTCTACATCGACGAGTTTCAATTCATGGGCAGCACCAATTTCCAGTAGTGCCAGATGAACGACCATGCTGGCGGTGCCAGGGCAATAGTAAAGAGAGTACATACAGTCCTTGATGAATTTTGAAGTGTAGTTATGAGGTGTAGTTTTAAGCTGCAGTTGTAAAGCACAGGTTTAATCCGGATGAGCTTGCCCGCAAACTGAGCATTGCATATTTTTGCTGATGCCTATGCTATTCCATTCCATGCGCAAGGCATCCAGCAACAACAGGCGGCCTGACAATGGCTGGCCTATGCCCATGATGACTTTCAGGGCTTCGGCGGCCTGCATGCTGCCTATGATGCCTACCAGCGGTGAAAATACGCCCATGCTGGAACACAACACTTCTTCAAAAGGCTGGTCAGGCGGGAACAGGCAGGCATAACAGGGCGAAGCCTCGTCACGGCTGTCAAACACGCTGATCTGCCCATCAAAACTGATGGCCGCGCCAGATATCAGCGGTACTGCAAATTTGACGCAGGCCGCATTCACGGCATGGCGGGTAGCGAAATTGTCGCAACAGTCGAGCACGATGCTGGCCTGGCTGACCAGTTCTTCCAGCCGGGCATTGGCAGCCCGCTCTTGCAGGGCAATGATATTTATTTCTGGGTTGATGGATTCCAGCGTGTGTTTGCCTGAGCCAACCTTGGCCATGCCCACGGCTGCCGTGGTATGCATGATCTGTCTTTGCAGATTGGTCAGATCGACGCTGTCATTATCGACCAGAGTGATTGTGCCCACACCGGCGCTGGCCAGGTACATGGCCGCAGGTGAACCCAGACCACCAGCACCGATGATGAGTGCATGTGCTTCCGTGATTTTTTGCTGACCCTCTATACCTATCTGGTCCAGCAAGATGTGACGGGAATAGCGTAAGAGTTGCTGATCGTTCATCGTCGTAAAAAAGGCCGCTGTTGAGGTGAGCGGCCTTTTTATTCAAGTTTCAGGGTTTATTTTTTCTTGCTATCTGTTTTGTGCTCGGTCTTGTGATCAGCTTTGTCAGTTTTAGCTGGCTTGTCAGCTTCTTTACTGCTGTCTTTGCCTTCCTTGCCTTCTTTATCAATAATCTTGGCTTCGGTAACCTTGACTGGCAGACCTTTCAGGTGGTTCAGGGCCTGGGCCAGCTGGAAGTCTTCGGCACCGCCGTATTCCAGAGGCTTGCTCTTTTTCGCCAGCGCGATCAGGCGTTGCTCTTCTTCGGCTTCATCGACTTTAGGACGGGCGACTTCTTTTTCCTTGTCGTTTGTCAGATGTTTTTGCAAGTCAGCTTCACGCGCACGCAAGCCATTGAAACCATCGCCATCTGCTGTTTCTTCGACGTTCAGGTCAGGGACTATGCCTTTGGCCTGGATGGAGCGGCCATTCGGTGTGTAGTAGCGCGCAGTGGTCAATTTGACGGCAAAGTCTGGATTGCTGCTATTGAACGGGAAGCGGATGATCGATTGCACCGACCCCTTGCCAAAACTTTGCGTGCCCAGGATGGTCGCACGTTTATAGTCTTGCAAGGCACCCGCCACGATTTCTGAGGCAGATGCAGAGCCGGTGTTGATCAGCACGACCATTGGTACTTTTTTGATTGCTTCCGGCAATTTGCTCAGAGGGTCGCTCAGCGTTGCCCTGTCGTAGTCCTGGCGGCGGGCAAAATAAGTTACTTTTTGATCTGCCATCTGACCATTGGTGGATACCACCGGTACTTCCTTGGGCAGGAAGGCGGCAGACACGCCGATAGCACTATCAAGCACACCACCCGGGTCATTGCGCAAATCGAGTACCAGTCCCTTCAAATTCGGGTCTTGTGCATACAGGCCCTGGATTTTCTTGGACATGTCGTCGGTGGTTGGTACCTGGAACTGAGAAACCCTGATCCATGCATAGCCAGGCTCGACTATTTTTGCCTTGACGCTTTGCTGCTTGATCAGTTCACGGGTAATCGTGACGACGATGGGTTTTTCTTCGCTCTTGCGGTAAATCGTCAGCGTGATCTTGGTATGCGGTTCGCCGCGCATTTTTTTAACGGCTTCATCCAGTGTCAGGCCTTTGACTGGCTCAGAATCAAGCTTGGTAATCAAGTCGCCGGATTTCAGATTCGCGCGGTAGGCAGGAGAGTCCTCAATAGGGGAAATGATTTTCACATAGCCGTCTTCCATGCCGACTTCTATGCCCAGGCCGACAAACTTGCCCTGCGTGCTTTCATTCAGTTCCTTGTAGGCTTTCTTGTCCAGATAGACTGAATGCGGGTCGAGGGAACCGACCATGCCGGAGATGGCATCCTTGATCAGTTTTTTGTCTTCGACTGGCTCGACATAGGCAGATTTGATCAATCCGAATACGTTAGTCAGGTCTTTTAGCTCGTCGAAAGGAAGTGTCTCCGCAGTGCCTTTTTGTGCCACTGCAGAAAACTGCATGGACACTGCCACACCGGCAATCATGCCGAGTCCAATTAAACCGAAATTCTTGAATTTGCTGCCCATGATTCACCTAATGCCTATTTAGAGATCCAGTTGAGAGGATCAAATACACGTCCTTGATGACGTACTTCAAAGTATAAACCTGATTCTTCATTACCGCCGCTGTTTCCGGCACTGGCAATGACATCACCTGTTTTTACCACATCGCCGACATGCTTCAATACTGCCTGATTATTGCCATACAGGCTCCAGTAGCTGCCGCCATGATCAACAATCACCATATTCCCATAGCCCTTCCACCAATCGGCAAAAATCACTTTGCCCGGGGCGATGGTCTTGATTTCTGCACCTTCATTCGCCTTGATGAACATGCCTTTCCAGCTGGGGCCATCAGCGCGTTTGCTACCAAACCGGGCAAGAATTTCACCTTTCACCGGCAAGCGTAATTGCCCTTTCAGCTTGTCAAATTCACCTGCAGGTGGGGTAGCCACCTTGGCTTGCCTGGGTGGTTCGTCATCATCAATCGCATTAGGGTTGGTGATTTTCGCTGGTTTCTTGCCCTGTGCCGCCTGTCTTGCTCTTTCTTTCTGTGCTGCTGCAATTCTTTCCTGGCGTTGTTTTTCTTCCAATGCCGCTTTGGCCGCATCTGCCTTGGCTTGCTCTTCAATCAGTTTATTTAATTGTGAGACCAGATTGGAGAGCCTTTGTTCATCTTTTTCGAGACTATCAGCCTGTTTTTTTTGTATATATAATTTTTCTGCCAACTGACTTACCAATGTGGCATGTCGTTTTTTCTCTTTTTCCAGTGCCAGCTTATGGCTTTTTTCTTCATCAGCTATTTCGTCGAGTTCTGCCTTGGCTTCTTTCGCTTCTTCGGCATTTTTTTCCACAGCTTGAAGACTGATGCGCAAACCATCTATCAGTTTGGCCTGGGTTTGCGAGACATAACTCATGTACTGCAGTTCGCGGTTGATACGGTTGGGGTTGTCACCCGACAGCAGCAATTTGATGCGATCACTGTCGCCGCGCATGTACTGGCGGCGTAAAAAATTCGAGAGTTGTGTTTTTTGTTTTTCAACTTTATCAGTCAGGGCTTGCTGCTGCTCTGTCAGTTGTTTGACTTTGGCTTCAGTCTGCGCCTGTTCGGCCTGCAAGTCGCGCAGGGAACGGTTGGCTTCAGAAATGGATTTTTCTGATTCGGCCATCGCATCGCTGGCATTGTCCTTGGCCGTTTCAGTTTTATTGATATCGTTTTTCAAGGACTTCAGGCGGTTTTGCAACTCCGCCCGGTCTGCTTCTGCCTTGTTTTTCTGCTGGGCGCGCGCATTGCTGGCGGCCATGGCAGACGTTGCTGTGCCTGCCAGAGTCAGGCACAGCAAACTTGCAATTAAAAACGGTGAAGACTTGTTGTTAAATGGCATTCAATACTTATTATTTGGACTTGCCCTGGCTGGCCACAGCTTGCAAGGCTACGGCGATAGCTTCCTGGTCACCCAGATAATAATGTTTAATTGGCTTCAGGTCGGCATCAAGTTCATATACCAGTGGCTGGCCATTCGGGATGTTCAGGTTGACAATGTCGTCATCACTGATACCGTCGAGCATCTTGATCAGGGCGCGCAGGCTGTTGCCATGGGCAGAGATCAGGATGCGTTTGCCAGCGCGTATGGCTGGTGCAATGCTGTCGTCCCAGGCTGGCATGACGCGGGCAACCGTGTCTTTCAGGCATTCTGTCAGCGGTATCTGGCTGCGATCCAGACCTGCATAGCGCGGGTCGTTGAAGGAAGTGCGGTCATCATCTTCTGCCAGCGGCATAGGTGGCGTGTCGTAGCTGCGGCGCCATACCAGCACTTGCTCGTCGCCATATTTGGCTGCGGTTTCTGCCTTGTTCAAGCCTTGCAGCGCGCCGTAATGACGTTCATTCAGACGCCAGTCATGGATCACTGGCAACCACATCAAGTCCATTTCATCGAGTGTGCCCCACAGTGTACGAACTGCGCGCTTGAGTACCGAGGTATAGGCCAGGTCAAAAGTAAAACCGGCTTCTTTCAATAACTTGCCAGCCTGGGTGGCTTCAGCCACGCCTTTTGCTGTCAGATCGACATCAGTCCAGCCGGTAAAACGGTTGTCCAGATTCCAGGTAGATTCGCCGTGGCGCATTAAAACGATTTTGTACATAGTGTGCGAGAAGTAGGGATGAGTGATTTAGTATGCGATTGCGGCATCTATTTTATAATGACGCGCTTCTGATAACCATTTTTACTACTGGAATCCTGTGAATTTCATTCTTACCAACTACAATTATGTGTGGTTAGCCCTTGCCCTGATTAGCGGCGGCGCATTGTTAATACCTGCCTTACAAAGACGTGGTGCCAAGGTATCGCATTTTCAAGCCACACAATACATGAATCAGGGCAAGACCCTGGTGCTGGATGTGCGCAGCGCTGAGGAATTTGCCGCCGGACATTTGCCAAATGCCAAACATATCCCGCTGCCAGAGCTGAATGACCGTCTGAAAGAGATAGAAAAATCAAAAAGCAATGTGGTTATTACTGTGTGTGCTTCAGGTGTTCGTTCTTCCAGCGCCGCCGGTTTGCTCAGCAAAGCCGGTTTTACCCAGGTATTCAGCCTTGACGGTGGTATAGATTCCTGGAAGTCGCAAGGCTTGCCAACAGTAAAGTAAAGCAGGAGAGCATCATGAAAGCCCATGTAGTCATGTATACCACCGCCGTGTGCCCCTATTGCACGATGGCAGAACGCCTGTTGAAATCCAAGGGTGTCGAAGAGATAGAAAAAATCCGTGTCGATCTGGAACCCGGTGTGCGCGAAGCGATGATGAAAAAGACCGGTCGCCGCACCGTGCCGCAAATCTATGTAGATGACACTCATGTGGGTGGCTTTGATGACCTGTCTGCCCTCGACAGGGCGGGTAAACTTGATCCTTTGCTGAATCCGGTTGATTAAAAGCAGGTTTTTGCCGGATTTTCTACGGGTTTTGCAGCAAAATTGCTGTTTTTGCAGACTACTTGCTACAATAGCGCGCTGCGATCTTGAAATGGCTGGAAACGGCCCTATCTGCCAGTCTCGCTGTTCATTATTAATCTTTTAGAATTTTAGAAAGTTTCACATGTCTGACGAAAATCTGCAGCCCGTATTCCAAATTCAACGCGTTTATCTGAAAGATTTGTCGCTTGAACAGCCAAATTCCCCAGCTATTTTCCTGGAACAAGAAGCTCCAGGCATCGAGGTTTCTGTCGATGTAGGCTCTGAAAAACTGGCTGATGGCATCTACGAAGCCACAGTCACAGTGACTGTTACTGCAAAAGTCGGCGAAAAAGTTGCTTTCCTGGTTGAAGGCAAGCAAGCTGGTATTTTCGAAGCGCGCAATATCCCTGAAGATCAGCTCGATCCTCTGCTGGGTATCGGCTGCCCTAATATCGTTTATCCATACCTGCGTTCCAACGTAGCAGATGCGATCACACGTGCTGGCTTCCCTCCTATCCATCTGTCAGAAATCAATTTCGAAGCGTTCTACGCGCAACGTCTGACACTGGCTGCTGAACAGGCCAATGCCACTACTGAAGCGCCTACGACTATTCAGTAATCCTCTTCATGATGATGGGCTTGGTTCGGTTTTGGCCGGATCTGCCTGATGAAAGCAAACATGCGACGTCTGCTGATGCCTGTGCCCCTGTTGTTATTGACGCTGCTTGCGAGTAGTGCGGCGCAGGCTTTGGAATTTCGTTCCGTCGGCGCTTCGCCAGTCATCCTGTACGATGCCCCGTCTGCCAAAGGTGCGAAGCTGGCAGTGGCTCCGCGTGGCATGCCGCTGGAAGTGGTATTTACTTCTGGCACATGGAGCAAGGTAAGAGATGTCAGCGGTGAAATGAGCTGGGTTGAATCCAAGGATTTGATCACCCGCCGCAGTCTGGTAGTACGGGCCGCAAATGCCAAGATCAGGGCAGCGGCAGACGAATCTGCCCCGCTGGTCTTTAGTGCCGACAAGCATGTCTTGCTGGAAATGGCCGAGCCTGCTGCTGGTGGTTGGGTCAAAGTGAAACACCGTGACGGCCAGTTAGGCTTTGTCAAAATCAATGAAGTCTGGGGCTTGTAGTGTCCGGGCTGAATATATAGGCAGATGACAGTTTGCAAAAAAGGACAGCCCGCTGTCCTTTTTTTACATCTACCCCGGTTATTAAAATAAGCAGGAGTCAGGGACAAGCATGAATATCAGCGTATTGGGCGCAGGTGCCTGGGGCACTGCCATGGCAATTGCCTTTGCTGCAAAAAACAATGTTTTGCTGTGGGGGCGTAATCAGGCTGCGATGTCTGCCATGCAGGCAGACAGGCAAAATAATGATTATTTAAGTGGTTTCCCTTTTCCTGACAACTTGCAGGTGACGGCAGATTTTGCCGCTGCCATGGCACATGCCGCTGGCGATGACGACTTGCTGGTAATTGCCACCTCAGTCTCTGGCTTGCGCCCCACTCTGGAAGCCTGCCGTGCTTACCAGCCCAGGAACATCATCTGGCTATGCAAGGGCTTTGAAGAATCCACGCAGCTTTTGCCACACCAGGTGGCAGAGCAGGTGCTTGGACAGGACACTGCCTTCGGTGCCTTGTCTGGCCCCTCGTTTGCACAGGAAGTAGCCAAAGGCTTGCCTTGTGCATTGACGATTGCCTCAAAGTCCAATGAACTCAGCAGCCTGGTGGTACAGGCCCTGCATGTGAATGCCATGCGGGTGTATTCCAGTGACGACGTGGTAGGTGTTGAAGTCGGTGGTGCAGTCAAAAATATTCTGGCGATTGCGACTGGCGTGGCCGATGGCCTGGGTCTGGGCCTGAATGCGCGGGCTGCGCTGATCACCCGTGGCCTGGCAGAAATCAGCCGTCTGGGCGTTGCTCTTGGGGGACGTTCAGAAACCCTGATGGGCCTGACAGGTGTAGGCGATTTGATACTCACCTGTACCGGTGATTTATCGCGCAACCGCAAGGTTGGCCTGGCGCTGGCCCAGGGTAAATCCCTGGACGTCATTGTGCATGAACTCGGCCATGTTGCAGAAGGCGTGCGTTGTGCGCAGGCAGTACGGGCGCTGGCTCAGCAACTGGGCATACAGATGCCGATTACCGATGCGGTGTCAGGTGTCTTGTTTGACGGGATTTCATTACAGGAAATGATCAGCCGCTTGCTGGCCAGGGATGCGAAGCAGGAAACGCATTAGTAGTGTTATTAGAAATGCCATCAGTAAACGCATTAACAGCATCTCAGTAGCGCCGCCTGTATTCGGGCGAGTGCAGGACGCGAGTGATGACTGTATCAGGCACATGGTGCCTGCGCAAGAAGTGCATGGCCTTGGTCAGCCCCAGTACTTCAAGATAGTGGATGCCGAGATCGACCATGAAGCGCGTCATCACATCACGCCTGCGCAAAGGCTGCTTGTGCATGTGTAGCATTTTCCGGCGTCTGCATCCTGCCATGATGCCATCTCCCTGGGTCTTCTGAATTTTGCTCAATTTCAATGAACTCAGTGTAGAGCGACAAAGACCGGGCAAAGACAGAAATTAGGCAGTTTTGACATAGCTTAACAAAAAAGACCATGGTAGCCATGGTCTTTGTCTGCCACTCGCCACATTCTTGCTGATTTCACAGGGCACTGGTATTGCTATTATTTAAAATCTGTCGCAGCCGTAAAGATGGCGAGCAGGTTCTCAAGACCCAACTGGTCTTCTGCATCGAAGCGTTTCAGGCGCGGGCTGTCGATATCAAACACACCATAAATCTCGCCGTCCTTGATCAAAGGGATGACTATTTCAGAGTTGGATGCTGAATCACAGGCGATGTGTCCCGGAAATGCATGTACGTCTTCCACCAGCACGGTACGTCGTTCTGCTGCGGCCGTACCGCATACCCCGCGTTTGAATGGAATGCGGGTGCAGGCGACCTTACCCTGGAATGGGCCCAACAGCAGGTCATTCGGGAATTCTGCATCTGGCTTGCTGGCCGGTGCGCACAGGTAAAATCCAGCCCAATTCAAATCTGTGATGCTGCTGTAAATGAAGGCAGAAAACTGCGCGGCATTGGTGATCAGATTGCGTTCACCTTCGAGTACGCTGGCCAACTGGCGCGCCAGCATGGGGTAATCGGGTTTGTCGCTGGCAGCCGGAGTGCTAAACATGGGTGTATTCCTGAAGGTTTAATTTTCTTGTTGTTCGTCTGTACTGCTTGCGGTGTTTGCCGCAGCAGTAGCAGGCAGTGACAGAGATTTGGTATTTCTTTTCGCAGTCAGGTAATCAGGCAAGACTTTCCTTACCTGATTAGCGCTGCCTTTGGCCGAGGTCCGGGTCGGGATTTGAGAGGGCTCAACGCGAAACTGCATGCGTTGTCGTGTTGCCAGCGCCTTGTTAGCCATCTTGAATCCCAGATTGCAAATTTAAACTAAGACTAAAATTACAGCACGTAGCGTGACAGATCTTCATTGACTGACAAGGCTTCCAGACGTTCATTGACGTAGGCAGCATCGATAGTGACAGTCTTGCCGCTATTCTGGTGAGCATCGAAAGAAATCTCTTCCAGCAGCTTTTCCATGACCGTATATAGACGGCGGGCGCCGATGTTTTCTGTCGTTTCATTGACAGAATAAGCGATGCCAGCCAGGCGCTCAACGCCTTCAGGCGTGAAGTCTATCTGCACGTCTTCGGTTGCCAGCAAGGCCTGGTATTGACGTGTCAGGCAGGCATCGGTGCCTGTCAGGATACGTTCAAAATCAGCGATGGACAAAGATTCCAGCTCCACGCGGATAGGGAAACGGCCCTGCAACTCAGGTATCAGGTCGGACGGCTTGGCCAGATGGAAAGCGCCAGACGCAATGAACAGGATATGGTCAGTCTTGACCATGCCATACTTGGTATTGACGGTTGTACCTTCTACCAGTGGCAGCAAGTCACGCTGTACACCAGCGCGTGAGACTTCTGCACCGCCAGTTTCTGAACGTGAGGCGATCTTGTCAATTTCATCGAGAAAGACGATGCCGTTTTGCTCTACATTGCGGATCGCATCCTGTTTCAGTTCTTCTTCATTGACGAGTTTGCCCGCTTCTTCTTCAATCAGGAACTTCATCGCTTCCTTGATTTTCAGCTTGCGTGATTTCTTGCGGCCATTACCCATGCCCGAGAACATGGTCTTGATCTGCTCGGTCATTTCTTCCATGCCCGGCGGTGCCATGATTTCCATGTGGGTGACGCCTTCGGCCACTTCGATTTCAACTTCCTTGTCATCGAGTGCACCTTCACGCAGGCGCTTGCGGAAAGTCTGGCGGGTGGTGTTGTCTGGCGTTGCAGCTTCGGTTTCAGTAGGCTGGAAACCAAAGTCGCGCGCCGGTGGCAACAGGATATCGAGTATGCGGTCTTCAGCCGCATCCTCCGCACGGGCACGTACCTTGCGGGTGGCTGTCTCGCGGGTTTGCTTGATGCCGATATCGACGAGGTCACGGATGATGGTATCAACATCGCGGCCTACATAACCAACTTCAGTAAATTTGGTCGCTTCGATTTTGATAAAGGGTGCATCTGCCAGTTTGGCCAGGCGACGGGCGATCTCGGTTTTACCTACGCCTGTCGGGCCTATCATCAGGATATTCTTGGGTGTGATTTCATGGCGCAGTGGTTCCTGCACCTGTTGACGGCGCCAGCGGTTACGCAGGGCGATGGCGACGGCGCGCTTGGCCTTGGACTGGCCAACTACATGTTTATCGAGTTCAGAGACGATCTCTTGCGGGGTCATGTTCATTGCGTATTCCAATTCATTCCAGTGTTTCTATGGTGTGCGACAAGTTGGTATAAATGCACAACTCACCAGCAATAGTCAGGGATTTCTTGACGATGTCGACAGGTGACAAATCGGTATTTTCAAACAGGGCAATCGCGGCAGACTGGGCGAAAGTGCCGCCAGAGCCGATTGCGCCTATACCCTGGTTGGGTTCCAGTACGTCACCATTGCCGGTGATGACCAGTGTCGTATCCTTGTCCGCGACCAGCAACATGGCTTCCAGGCGGCGCAACATGCGGTCGGTGCGCCAGTCCTTGGCCAGTTCTACCGATGCGCGCATCAGGTGACCCTGGTGCTTTTCCAGCTTGGATTCAAAACGTTCTATTAATGTAAAAGCGTCAGCCGTGCCGCCAGCAAAACCGGCCAGCACCTTGTTGTGATACAGCTTGCGTACCTTGCGTGCAGTGCCCTTCATGACGATATTGCCCAGTGTCACCTGACCGTCGCCGCCCAGGGCAACAAGGTTGCCGCGTCGCACCGTCAAGATCGTGGTGCCGTGAAATTGTTCCATATGAACCTCAAAAAATAATGCCATTCCTGCACGCGAACATGGATCATGAACGGGCAGTATAAGCAGGCCAAATTGCCTGATTCGTAGAAAATGGGGTGTTTTTTCTGAATTGCAAGCGTGAACAAACCACGTGTATATATGACAGCAAATGGGCGGGCAAAAGCCCACCTTGCTGCAGTTTAGTGCTTGCGGGGGATAATGCTGGCGATGTTTTTCAGGCCCATGGCATTGAACAACATCATGACCAGATAATTGACGCCTTCAAAGCGTATATTCATGCCGGCTTTGCTGGCGATAGGCGCCAGGCCATTCAATAATTGTGCAGACGCACCGAATTCCACACGTTCAAGACGGGTGCAATCAAGAATCAGCGGATTGTGCTGTTCTGCCTGCATGGCAATATTGGAAATCAGGAATTCTGTCTTGCCTTCAACCACTTTGGGCATCATGTAGCGGTCAGATGCTTCTTCCTGCGCCGGAGCTTCAGGCAGGGCGCTGGTGACATTGTTCTTTGGCGCTTCAAACGATGGCGGCGACACTTCGAAAGTAATACAGTAATCCATACTGACTTCTTCGAAGGCTTGCTCAAAATGCAGTAATTGCAGGATTTCAAGCAACAAAAGCCATGGTGCCTCAGTTTCGTCGCGGCGGCCTACCAGCAAGATACTGCGGATTTTATCCGCCAGGTCTTTGGCGCCCACCAGTAACAGGTCATGGCCGGATTTCTTCAAACCCTTGAGGGCGCGCAATAACAAGCCGCAACCTATGGGATCAACTTCCTTGACGCGGGAAAAATCCAGGCGCAGGCTTTTACTCTTGCCTGCCGCTATCTGCAATTTCTCGAGTGATTTGATGGTAGTGCTATCAAGCTTGGCCGGGAAGCTGACATTCGCTACGGTGGTGTCGCCCTGGGCTTCAGCATCATTATCATTGGCAGTCTGGTTTTCTGGCCACAGTGGCGGCGAGGTTTCAAACTTGTTGGCGTAATCAAGCGACAGGCTTTCAAACTTGTGCTGGTCGTTCGTGATGCGGTACAGGTCAAACAGCATTTGCCAGCCAATTTCCGTGGCGCCACCGAGTTCATGGTTATGCACGGCAGACGCCAGCATCTGTTCAGCAACTTCATTCTGGCCACTGGCAAACAGGATGGCTGCTTCTTCCAGTACAGGCACGGTTTCGCTGTAGGCGAGGGCAGAGGCCGACATTTCCGAGTTTTGCCCTAACAGATAATCTGTAGGCATCATCATCGGCAATGTGGTCTGGAATTCTACCGGCGGCGCTTTTCTTTCCAGCGGCTGGGTGGGGGCACCCAAATCGGTTTTGGTAATGGTCGGTGGACGGGTCTTGACGATGTCACGCGACATTTCAAATTCTATGGCGTCAATTTTTCTCTCGGTAGCACGGGCGATATGGCGCTGAGCAATAATCGAATTGCTAAAAACCTCACTGTCCTGGAAACCGCCAATGACGGTATTACCATTCTTGGAGCGCGTCTTTCTCGAAGAAGATTTCTCGGTGGAGCGATCTTCTTGCTTGACACCTTTTTTACCGAAAAGAGAAAAAATCCCCACTTTGTTCCCAAATAAGAATAGAAGCGCTGACCACCCGGTAGCGAATTTGACGAGTGCTTAGTATATTCTGATTTCCGTTCCAATGGTTGACTGGGCTCAACTAGTCCAGACAGTTTTTCTTGAAATGTTCTTTTAATTGCTACGCAAGATCTGTGAAAACCTTGCAAAAAAGCAGCTTTTTTGCAGGAAATGGGGGCGGATGCCGCCTCCCATACCTACAGCTTATGAATTAATAACCTAAACGTCAATTACATCTGCTTACATTTTTCTTGCAATTCTTAGCTGATTTTTTAACATTAAAAGCTGACACGCAGTCCTGCCAGCACATTTCTGCCGGGCTGAGGCAGGGTTTCTTTCAAAACTGAAGTAGAAAGACGGATATCCTGATTCAGCAAATTCTTTGCCATCAGGAACCAGGTCAGCTGCATGTTCTGATAAGGATGGGTATAAGTCAGGCTGGTATCGACCTTGGTATACGCTGGTGTAACAAAACCTTCAAAACTGGCCAGCCTGTCCTGGCGCAAGGCATGCAAGACATCCACGCCAGCACGCCATGCACCAGTGCGGTAGCCAATGTCAAAACCGGTACGTGTGGCTGGTTGTAATGGCAGGTTGCCCATATTGTCAAGACTGCCACGAGAGTAATCGGCAAAAGCGCGGCCCGACCAGCCTTCACCCAGCAGGTTGTAACTGATCTCGGCTTCACCGCCACGTATGGTGGCAGATGCCTGCGACCAGTTGCGCAGCGTAAATTCTGCATCAGCATCAGGGATACCTGCTTCATCAACCTTGATGCCATTGGTATGGCCGTAGATGTAATTATTGACCTTGTTCAGGAAGGCATTGATCTTCCAGCGCAGCAGACCATGGGTTTTTTGTATGCTGAACTCCAGATTGCGCGAGGCTTCTTTTTTTATGTCGGCATTGCCAATATCAAAAGTCGCAGTCGATTCATGTGGCCCGGCGGAATACAATTCTTCTGTCGCCGGGGCACGTTGCGCCCATGACAGGCTCAGGCCTGCGCCATAAGATTTGTCGAATTGCCACAAACCACCGACAGAAGCCGAGAATAAATTGAATTCACGCGCCTTCAGGCCAGTGCTTGCATCCGGTGTGCGCTTCACATTTTCAAAGCGCATACCTGTGCTGGCCATGACATCGGCAATCTGTTTTTGCTCGACAAAGAACAGGGCAACTGAATTGGACTTGGTACTTGGCACCGTATCAGCGCGGCCAGTCGTTGCAGACAAGGCAGAAAACTTCACCTGTTCAGTCTGCAGGCCCCAGCTACCTTGCCAGCCCGCCCAGGATGGGTGAGACAACAAAATACGGCTTTCCAGCATCTGGTTTTTGAAGTCAGTAACGGGTGTACCGTCCTCGGCTTTTTCTGTGTGCTTATAGTCGGTGGCGCTGAATTTGTATTTGAGCGTATCGAAACCAGACAATGGTGAATTGAGCAAGCCATCAATGTCGAGACGGTTTTGCTTCAAATCGATGAAGGAACGTTCTGCCGTTGGAATACCATAGTGGTCATTAAGGGTTTGGACTGCAGCACCGACATAGCCCCAGGGCTGGATGACAGACGCGCCCAAAGCCAGCGAAGATTCACGGGTAAAGCTGGATGGCACACGGCCACTGCCTGAGGCGGGGTCGCTCAAAGAGATATTGCCTGGTATTTTATAATTGCCCGTTTCGCGGCTGGCACCGTCTGCATGCAGGCCGATCACGCCGCTGGAACCATCCAGCGAGAATGACAGACTCTTTTCTGAATTGACACTGCCGAAGCGAACTTCGCCTTCACCCGTCATTTTCTTGTTCAGGATAGTCGGTATGCGGTTGTCGATGACATTCACGAGGCCACCAATCGCACCACTGCCGTATAGTAAGGCAGCAGGGCCACGCAAAACTTCTATCTGTTGGGCAGTTGCGCTTTCACTGGCGACTGCATGATCATTCGACAGGCTGGATACGTCCGCCACACCCATGCCATTTTGCAGGATTTTGACACGCGGGCCTTCCAGACCACGGATGATGGGGCGGGATGCGCCAGCACCAAAACCGGATGCAGATACGCCGAGTTCAGCTCCCAGGGTGTCGCCCAATGAGGTGCCGATCTTGGCCCTTAGCTCTGGTCCTGACAATATCTTGGCTGGAGTGAGCACTTGCATATTCTCATCCGAGCTGATCGGGTTGGAAGTGACGGTCACTGTATTGATGGTGCCAGATGCAGAATCGCTGGTGGAGCTTGTCTGGGCATATGCCTGAGAGGCGGGTGTCAGTACAGGCGTCAAAAGTGCCAGCACTGCGCTGGTGATCAGAGTGCGTTGAAAAACCATGTTATTTCCTGTTTGCAATGTAAACCAAAGGGTGGCACGCAAAGAGCGGCGACCTTCCTGATGTAAAAAATACATCAGGAAAATATGATAGCCAGAGCACCACACAGGGTGTTCTGGCGCTGGTCAGGCAAACAGGGAAGGTGGGGCGCGGGAAGAGAAAGGAACTTGCAGCAGGGCATGCCAGCTCAGCATCGCAGGGCTGGGGCCAACGACAGCCTTGCCAGCCAGCAGTTTTATGGCATCTGGTATATGTTGCAGGAATTCAGCGGCACTGACAGCATCGTACAAGGCACAGGAGTGCAGGGTATTGCCATTCTCATCCTGGCTGCCAGACTGAAAAAGGAAGGTCCCCAGTTGTGCACTTTGCTGCAAGCCACCAGTAACTATCTGGCTGCTGGCGCCATCTGCATGTGAGATACGATGTGCGAGCCCCAGCCATTGCGTAAATAACAGCGCAGGCAGCAGAACACACAGCAACCATTGCTTGCTGTTTTTCATGCTGGTCTGGGTGGGGCGTAACATCTTGGGATTACTTCCAGTTAATACCGGGTCAAATTCAAGTCAAAAAATTAATCAATATCTGTAGCAAAAAACCGACAATACACCCGTATTATGACAGCAGGATGGCATGGTCTTGCATGACTTGGAAACAATTATCTGATAAAAGTTCAATTGAATGCAACATGGTTGCATTCAATTCCAATAAAAAAGCGCGCAGTTGCCACCGCACGCTTTTGCGAATCAGAAGCGCAGGACATTGATGCTAAAGCTCAGTCACCGTACAGCTTTTGTTTCATTTCACGTCTTTGCTGTGCTTCCAGCGACAGAGTCGCTGTTGGACGCGCCAGCAGGCGTGGTACGCCAATTGGTTCACCGGTTTCTTCGCACCAGCCGTAATCGCCTTCATCAATACTATTGATGGATTGCTGTACTTTTTTCAGCAATTTGCGTTCACGATCGCGGGTGCGCAATTCCAGCGCATGTTCTTCCTCTATCGTGGCACGGTCTGCCGGGTCTGGTACTAATACGGTTTCACGAAGATGCTCGGTGGTTTCGTCGGCGTTCTTCAATAAATCCTTCTCAAGCTGCTGCAAACGGGCCTTGAAAAATGCCAGTTGTGCAGCGTTCATATAGTCCTTCTCGCCCATCTTGAGGATTTCTTCCTCGGTGAGCAGAGCTTCGGGTGCGCTGACTGTAGCAGTCGATTTAGATGATTTAGTTGCCACTTCGCTAACTTTCGATACGACGGGTTAATACATAGAACAAATCTGAAACAACATTTGTCCCAGACAATTATCCTCCCCTTATTGATAAAGTAAATGACATTTGCATGAATGCCACTTGCACGACAGACAAGGTCTGACTTCAATAGCCCGCTAGTTTATACCAAACAATGCTCCAAACCTTGAATAAATATGTCTTTAGGTAGATTTTTGCCAATAAATACCATCTTGCTTTCACGCAATTCGTTTTCTCCCCACTTGGCACCCACATCAGTTCCCATGATTTGATGCACACCCTGAAAAATGACTTTGCGGTCTGCGCCTTCCATCAGTAATACGCCTTTATAGCGCAACATGCGCGGGCCAAAGACTTGCACCAGGCCACCGAGGAATTCATCAAGCTGCCCGGTGTTGAAGGGGCGCGTGCTCTTGAACACAAAGGCGGCGATATCGTCAGAATGATGGGCGTGATGGTGGTTGTGTACATGCGGGGCTTGGTCACCGTGCTCAGCATGTTCTGTATGTTCGTTATGATGATGGTGTTCATGCGTGCAATCTGCATCGCAAGCTTCATGATCGTGATCGTGCTCATGTTCTGCTTCTTCAGCACGCAGGAAGTCGGGGTCGAGATCAAGCTTGGCATTCAGGTTGAAGCCTTTCAGGTCCAGCACTTCGCTGATGGCAACCTTGCCAAAATCGACTGCCGCGATGGGCGCACGCGGGTTCATGCGGGTCAGGCGGGCGCGCAATGCGGCTACTGCTTCGGCATCAACCAGATCAGTTTTCGATAACAGGATTTTGTCGGCAAAGCCAACCTGGCGCTGGGCTTCTTCATGTTCATCGAGTTGCTGCATGCCATGGCGGGCATCAACCACCGTGACCACCGCATCGAGCATGTAATATGTGCCGACTTCTTCATCGACAAAAAAAGTCTGTGCTACCGGGCCAGGGTTGGCCAGGCCTGTGGTTTCTATGATCACGCGGTCAAAACTCAGTTTGCCTTCATTCTTTTGCTGTATCAGCTTGCTCAACGCGACGATCAGGTCGCCGCGCACCGTGCAGCAGACGCAACCATTATTCATTTCCACGATTTGCTCGTTGCTGTCCTGCACCAGAATTTCATTGTCTATGTTTTCCTGGCCAAATTCATTCTCGATAACGGCAATCTTGTGACCGTGATCTTCCTGCAGGATACGGTTCAGCAGCGTGGTTTTACCTGCACCCAGAAAACCGGTCAGGATAGTGGTAGGGATTAGTGCCATGATTTTCTCTAATACTTAACAAGTTCTTGTACTGTTTAGGAATTACGAAAAATTGTCCCAGCAAGGCCGTTGCTTCAAGAAACATCCCTTGCAAGGGATGTTCGTTACGTCGGCGGACAACATGTTGTCCGAAATCCCGACTTCACCGCAGCGACGAAGACAGTACCTTAGTACAAGGTCTTGTAAACTGCAGGAGCTGCAACGCAGCTGGGGCGATTTTTCGTAGTTCCTCCTATTTAGCGCAGTCGGCGCACCAGCCTTTGATGGTCAGCTCTATGTCATGACTTTTAAAACCGCGTCCCAGTGTGGTCTGCAAAGTAGCCTGCAATTGCTCGCGCAGGCCAGGCGGCTGTTTGGCGTCATCGAGACAAAATACCCGTGCGCAACGCGTGCATTTGAAATGCCCGTGTTGATGCTGGGCCGGATGGTCCTTGTTGCCAGCTGTCTCACTACCTGTGCTGTAGCGGAATACCCTGTCATCGCCAGAAATTTTATGTGCCAGCCCGGCATCAGTCAGGCAATCCAGTGCCCGGTACAGGGTAACCCTGTCCATGTCAGGCAAGGCATCCTGCACTTCCAGGTGCGACAGTGCGCGCTGGCTGGACAAGAGTTCAGACAAGACATTCAGGCGTGCATCAGTCACACGCACGCCAGCTCCCGACAGCAGGATAGAGGCTGCGCCCTGATGATGGGCAGTTGTGGCAGGTTTGGCTCGGGTAGAGGGTGATTTCATAGTCATTCCATCGTTTGCTGGCAGGCGTAAGAGCATGCTGCTTACTGTCCAGGTGCAGTTTAAGTACGGTGTACGTGCTGTCTCTCGTCTGCCTTCTATATATGCTTATTATGCCTCAAAAATGCAATTCAGTTGCAAAAGTGTTGAACAGCGATGCCGGAATTGAGCAGGGCGGGATTTGTGCAAAGAATTTTCCGGCCAGGAGTAGCAAGCGATTTGGGTGTCTGGCGCAAGTGTAGTAAAGAAAAAATCCCGCGTTTCACTTGCCTGTCATATTCACTTCTTATACTCCTGCCCGAACTTGCCCATACTCATAGCAAGGTTTTAATCGCAAATTCAGGCGCGCAATTGGTGACCAGTAGTCTCCGGTTGGCTCATTTTGTCGCAATCAACTTTTGGAATTCGAATCATGTCAGATCAACCTCAAGCCGGTCGCCGTCAGGCACTTAAATTCCTCGCTGGCGCTCCTTTGCTGCCGCTGGGCGCATTTTCCACGGCCTCATTGCTGAGTGCATGTGGTGGTAGCTCGACAGCAGCAACACCTGCGACGGTAACGCCAGTCGCAGCGAATTTTGTTGGCGCAGAATTTACGGCGATGCCAGCACCATCTCTGGCAAACGCAGCAGCAATGGCGACCACGACTGTGGGTTCGACACTGAGCGTCAACTTCAGCGACAATAGTTCGCAAACTTTCAAGCTGGCTTACCAGCCTTTCTTCCTGACTGGCGACCTGGTGCCAAATGGCAGCGGCGGCACTATCCTGGCGGGCGGCTACTACGATATTAATAACAAGCCTATCATCGACAAGACAGTAGCTGGCAAAGAACGCCAGTTCTTCTCTGATTCTCCTGACGGCACATCCCTGCTGGCAGTGGCAAACCCGACAGTTACAGGTATCAAAGGCAAGGCAGTATTCGCTGTTGTGCAGTTTGAATACACGACCTGGGCGCAGGATGGCACGACAGATATGTATGGCAAACTGCCTTCCCCTATCGCCGTGCTGACACTGGATCAAGACCAGGCTACCGGCAAACTGAGCCTGGTGAAATACCATAACGTAGATATGTCCAAGGTCAACGGCCTGTGGATTACTTGCGGTGCGAGTTTGTCCCCATGGGGCACGCATCTGTCGAGTGAAGAATACGAGCCTGATGCATTCACTATCTCCACCAATACCCAGTTCAAGGCCTATAGCACGAACTTGTTTGGTGACGAGAATAAGGCTAACCCTTACCACTATGGTCACATGCCAGAAATCACTGTCAATCCTGACGGTACTGGCACAGCGAAAAAACATTACTGCATGGGCCGCCTGTCACATGAGCTGGTACAAGTCATGCCTGACAACCGCACTGCACTGATGGGTGATGATGCCACTAACGGTGCTATCTTCATTTTTGTGGCCGACAAAGAAAAAGACCTGTCTTCCGGTTCACTGTATGTTGCCAAAATCGGTGCCGGTTTCTCTATCGACCCAGCTGCTGCCGGTGCTGCTCTGACCTGGATCAAGCTCGGCTCTGCCACCAGTGCAGAAATCGAAGCCATGGCAAATACTCTCAAGCCTGCCGACATCATGGAAGTGGCAACAGCCGATCCTAAAGATGCGAGCTTCACCAAGATTTACTACAGTGGCAAAGTGCAGTGGATCAAGATCAAACCAGGCATGGAAAAAGCAGCAGCCTTCCTGGAAACCCACCGCTATGCAGCACTGATGGGTGGCAGTATGGCCCTGACCAAGCTTGAAGGCACGACAGTCAATGCCAAGGACAAGATCGCTTACTCCGCTTTGCAAAACATGCAAAGCTCCATGGTGCGTGGCAATGCCGCCTGGAATGAAGCCTTTGGCGTGACGCTGGAAAAAGCAGTGAATGCCGGTGCAGTATTGGCGCACACACTGGCTGGCGGCCAGAAAGATACAGCTGGTGCCGCCATCAACAGCGACTGGGTACCAACAGTAACCAAGACCCTGCTGATCGGCGAAGATATCACTGCTGATGCGCTGGGTAACCTGGCTAATCCAGACAAGATCGGTGCACCTGACAATCTGAAGTTCTCAGAAAAACTGCGCACTCTGTTCATTGGTGAAGACAGCAGCTACCACGTGAACAACTTCTTGTGGGCTTATAACGTCGATACCAAGAAGTTGTCACGTGTTGCCTCCATGCCTTCGGGCGCTGAAGCTACCGGCTTGTCAGTCGTCGATGACCTGAATGGCTGGACTTACATCACCAGCAACTTCCAGCACGCGGGTGACTGGCTGGCGATTCATTCCATCGTCAAACCAACGCTGGACCCACTGGTACGCGCCAACTACAAAGACCGTTTTGCTTCTGCAGTCGGTTACCTGACAGCGGATGTCAGCAGTGTCAAGCTGGCTAAGGCATAAAAAAGAGCCTTGTTGTTGAATCAGGAAAAGCAGCGGATTCGCTGCTTTTTCTTTTTCTGGCGCTGAATTTGTAACTAAGTTTGCTGGCAGGTATCACTACCCACTTTCCAGAAAAATCCTGTGCTACATTAACAAGCTATTGTAGAAAATGTCATTTCTCAGGAGCCTGGAATATCATGCACAATGCGCTGAAGTCATCCCTGCTGGTCCTTTCCCTGTTTGCCAGTTCCATGGTGTTGGCAGCCGTCAATCCTGCCTATGAAAAAGTATTGACGACGGATGCACCGAATGCCAAGGACCATCCCCTGACAGGCCGTTACCAGGGCTCCAGTATTCTGCTGCAGACGCAAAAAGCCTATGATGAAATTGTCTTTGCTGCTGGCCCGGCGACGGAGCCAGATTACAGCAGCAACAAGAAATTTTCCAAGATACAAAGAGCTGAGGGTGCGCTGACGCGTACTGTCTATGTTTCTCCCAAAGGACGGTCTTCGCTGGAAGTGTTCCGTAATTTTAGTGATAGCCTCGGCAGCAAAGGCTTCAAACCCATATTCCAATGTGATAACGATAGCTGCGGCCCATCCTTCAAGAGCCTGAAATACAACTGGAATGAGAAACGCACCCATGTGCAGGGCGAGGGTTATGATGTAAATCGGAATCGCTATGTTCAGGGAGTTTTCGATGGCGCCAAGGACATCCGTTATGCGCTGCTGCAAAAAGGAACTGGTGCAGCGACGACTTATGTCGGGGTGTATGCTGCACTCAATTCTGGTGGCAGCATGGGGGACCTGAGTGAAAGCCTCAATGACAGGGTTACTGTGCTGGTGGAAGTGCTGGAACCAAAAGCCATGGAACAGAATATTGTGACCGTTGATGCCGACGCCATCAGCAAGGAACTGGCTGCAAATGGTGCAGTCAGTTTCTATGGTCTGTATTTTGATACCGACAAAGCCGTCATCAAACCAGAATCCAAACCCCAGCTTGATGAAATGGCCAAATACCTGAAAGCCAATAGCGCTGCCGTGTATATCGTCGGCCATACCGACACCCAGGGTGTGCTTGACTACAATATGACACTGTCAGGCAAGCGGGCTCAGGCGGTGGTCGAAGCACTCAAAGGCTATGGCATTGCCGATGCGCGTCTGATCGCCAAAGGCGTAGGCCCACTGGCACCGCGTGCTTCCAATGCTGCAGATGCTGGCCGTGCCAAAAACAGGCGTGTGGAAATGGTGTTACGTTAAGCTAATTACCGCTTATTTCTTGGCGCGTGGATGCGTCTGGTCATAGACCTTGGCCAGATGCTGGAAATCCAGAGAGGTATACACCTGGGTTGCTGCGATAGAGCTGTGGCCCAGCATTTCCTGGACGGCGCGCAAATCACCGGAAGATTGCAAGACATGTGAGGCAAATGAGTGCCGCAACATATGTGGATGCACATTCGCCGGGATATCCAGGCTTTGCGCATGTGCTTTCAGGCGCAGTTGTATCAGGCGAGTGGAAATGCGGGTGCCGCGTTCTGTTAAAAACAGTGGGTGCGGGTCAGCCTTGACCAGGCTTGCGCGTATCGCCAGCCAGTCCTGCAAGGCAGCCAGCGCGGGTTTGCCTACCGGGACTATGCGCTGCTTGCCGCCTTTGCCTGTGACGCGGACCTCGGCTTCCTGCATATCGACCCAGCCCGCCGAGCTATGGCCGGATTCTGTGACAGCCGCCACATCCAGGCTGGCCAGTTCAGATACCCGCAAACCACTGGAATACAAGAGTTCAAACATCGCACGATTGGCGCGTGCGGTAGGCTGGTCGCCGCCCTTGTGAGCCACCAGGCGCACCGCATCATCCGCTCCCAGGGCTTTGGGCAAGGGCTTACTTTTCTTGGGGGCGCGTACGCCTTCAACCGGGTTGGCCGCCAGATCGCGTTCTTCTGTCAGCCAGCGGTAAAAGCCGCGCCAGCTCGACAGCTTGCGGGCGATGCTGCGGGCGTTTTGTCCACCCGCATGCATTTGCGCAGCGAAGCGGCGTATGTGATGGGTAGTTAGGCTGGCCAGATCGGTTTTCCCGGCCTGGTCAGCGAGCTTGATGAGCTCGCGTAAATCCAGCAGGTAACTGTCCAGCGTGTGTGGTGATAATTGTCTTTGACTACGCAAGACTTCCAGGTAAAGGCTCAGATAATCGTCTTGCGTATTCATATACGGCTTACTTAGATATCGACCAGGCAGCTCAGCGCAGCGCTACTGGTGTCGGCAATCTTGCTAAGGAAATCCGTTGCCATATCCTTGGTATAGCGGTTGGGGTCAGGTGAGCCCAATACCAGCAAGCCAAAAGTTGGGCCATTGCCAGACAGGCGCAAAGGGAGCATGGCCAGTGATTCAACCGGCTGCTCTGTCTCTATCCAGCCAGCGGCTTCAAAATCATGGTTTTTGCCGCAATAAGGCGTGGTCAGGCCCTTGGCAAACAACTGTGCATCATCGCTGGTGCTGCTGGCAAACCAGGTATGGGCAAAATCCTCAGCCACACCCCACAGGCGCAGGGTGGCATGTGGCAGGTTGAAAATATCCTGCAAGCCCTGGGTCAGTACATGAGGTAAATCGACGTCGTTGCGGGCCAGCAGCAGGGCACGCGTCCAGCTCTGGAATTTTTGGCTGATGTCATGGTTTTCTTCGGCGATGCGCAGCAAGTCTGCCATGCGCAATTCCAGGCTGCGATATTTTTCGCGTACGACTTCCATTTGCCTTTCCTGCAAGGAAATGGCACGCCCCATGACAGGGCTGGTCAGTTTGATGGAACCCAGCAATTCTGCATGTTCTTCAAAAAAATGCGGATGCTGTATCAGGTAGGTGGCGATATCAGTGGAATTCATTATGTTTCTGTTAAATTAATTTCGCCTTCAAAGACGGTCACTGCCGGACCGCTGAGGAATACTGGCTGGCCTTCACCCTCCCAGGCGATGGAAAGTTCACCACCGCGCATGCTGACACGTACCGGGCTATCCAGCAAGCCCCGGCGCAGGCCAGCCACAGCGGCGGCACAGGCACCGGTACCACAGGCCAGGGTTTCACCGGCACCACGTTCAAACACGCGCAGGCGTATGTGCTGGCGATCCACAACCTCCATGAAGCCAGCATTGACGCGGCGTGGGAAGCGGGGGTGATGCTCTATCAGCGGGCCATCGACAGCGACCGGGAAGTCATCGACCAAGGCTACCACCTGTACTGCATGCGGATTACCCATGGAAACAGCAGAAATCCAGACCTGTTTTCCATTGATGTCCAGTGGCCACAAGCTGTCATTTCCTTCAGGCCTGGATTCCAGACCTTCGGCATTGAATGGTACCTGCGTTGCTACCAGTATGGGTGCACCCATATTGACCGTGATTTTGCCATCTGCCCCCATGCGCGGCTCTATGATGCCGGACATGGTCTGGACACGTATGGTCGATTTGTCCGTCAGGCCTTTTTCGATGACAAACTGCACGAAAGCGCGCGAGCCATTGCCACATTGTTCGACTTCACCACCGTCAGCGTTATAGATGCGATAGCGAAAATCGACGTCCTGACTTTCAGGTCGTTCTACCACCAGGATCTGATCTGCCCCTATGCCAAAGCGGCGGTCAGCAATCAGCCGCCACTGCGCAGACGTGAAATTGATGTCCTGGTTAATGGCATCGATAACGACAAAATCATTACCGGCGCCATGCATTTTGGTGAATTTGAGTTTCATGCTGTGATTATAGCCTCAGACAGCACAGGTCATGGCATTCCATGCCTTACTCTACCTGATACACGCCACAACCCAGCACCAGATTATCCTCGACCGCCTCTATATAAGAGGTTTTTGCTTCCGTCTTTTTTGAAACAGGGTTGACGATGGTGTAATTGATCCAGCCACCGCTTGCTGGAAGGGCAAAAGCTTCCCTTACCAGCTTGTGGCCATCCAGGCCATCGACATGAAACAGATTGACCTTGAGTTTGGCCGCATTGCCGGCAAAAGCCAGGTATTGGCCATTGCGGTCAAAGGCAAACACATACATGTCGCGGTCGGCATATAGCTTGTCGGCATTGGCCGTGATGATTTGTAAGGCCTGTCTGCCTCTGGATTGATACACCGCGACGGCTTTCTTGACCAGCACATAAGCCTCGTCAGCTGTACCTTGCAATAATTTAAAGGCAGATGCCGCTCTGGTCAGGGCATGGGCCTTGTCCTCAAGGCTGATGGATGCATGTTTGGCCTGTTCTGCCATCTGCGCATTGCTCTGGGTGATTTCATCCAGATGGCGCAAGGCTTCCGAGATTTGTGACAGGCCATTGCTTTGTTCACTGGAAGCGACGGAAATCGCATTGATGTTATTGGCCAGTTCGCGGATGCCACCAACGATGTCAGTCAGTGTCATGTTGACATTGTTGATCTGGTTGACGCCCTGATCCACCCTTTGTACAGAATCATCAATCAAGCGTCTAATCTGGCGCGCAGAGTCAGCACTACGTTGCGCCAGACTGCGCACTTCACTGGCAACAACGGCAAAACCACGGCCATGCTCACCAGCACGCGAAGCCTCGACTGCCGCATTCAGCGCCAGAATATCTGTCTGGAAAGAAATGCCATCGATAAGGCTGACAATTTCCTGCACCTTGCGGGCGCTCTGGTGTATTCCATTCATGGAATCGACGGCGGCACGCATGTCGTCGCCTGTAGATTCTGTGATCAGGCGCAGGTTTGCTGCCAGGTTATCGACAGCCCTGGCGCTGTCGGCATTCTTTTTGACGGTATCGGCCAGGTCATCGACACTGGCTGATGTTTCTTCCAGGCTCGATGCCTGTTGCTCAGTTCTGACTGTCAGGTCATTGATGTTGGTCGCCAGACCCTCACCGAGTTGCGCCACCATGCTGGCATTGCTGCGTACATTCGCCACCAGTCTGGACAAGTTGCCATTCATGCTATCGAGCAAGTTGCCGGTTTTTGCCAGTTCATCCTTGCCAGTGATGCGTATATGATTGGTCAGGTCACCAGCGGCTACTGCTTGGGCAGAGCGCCCGACCTGATTCAGGGCAGACATGAAGCCGCGGTAAAACCCCAGCGCCAGATAGCAACTGAGGATGACGATGATGCCCGTGCCCAGGCTTACCAGGTTCTGATACAAGTCCATCTGGCTGCTACGGTCTTTTAATATTCCTGTCAGTTTGGCCTGCATCTGGGTCTGTAATGCCAGGGTTTTTTCTATGGCTTGCGTGCCTTGGGCAAAATAGGCACTGGCATCTCCACTGATGCTTTCTGCCAGCAGGTTTTTCCTGGCGAGTGCAGCAAAGGACTGGGCTGCTTCGATAGCCGCCTGTTCTGCAGTGCTGACGTCGACACCAGCCCGTTTCATTGCCTCATCGAGATCGGTCACTCCATTCATTGCTGCCTGCAAGGCATCAAGGCGCGAAATCACGCCCGCTTTTTCCGGGAATTCCATAGACCCTGTCTTGATATAACTGGCGCCCAGGCCGCGCAGCAGCGCCACATGCTCTATCCATACAGGTAACTTGCGCAGGGAGATATCCAGCAAAAGAAAGTTGGCGCTCTGGGTATCTGTCAGCAGACCGGTTTTTTCACTGAGCAGGGCAGAGAATTGCAGGCTTTGCCTGATCAGGCGGCTGTGCTGGGCGACATTGTCTTTGACATTGGCGGCAGTCTGGCCCGCGGCCAGTTGCTGCAATTCATCAGCACTGGCTTTCCAAGGACCTTGCAGGCCCAGGTCTGCATGATTAAGCAAGAACTGGTCGAGTTGGGTCAGACTGTTTTTCAGCTCAGTCCGGGTTTTTGCCAGATCATCATCCAGCTTATCTCCGGCAAGCTTGAGATTGACCTGGCCACGGTGCTTTTGTGTCTGGATGACTACGTTCATGATCAGGCCATTTGCCTCCACACCGGCCAGGCCATTGTGGGCATTGATGGCATCAGTCCGTATCTGGTTCAGGGAAAGGCTGGCAAAAAACAACAAAGGCAGTAGCAAAATAATAAATATACCCAGCAACTTGGTGCGCAAACTGAGTTTGCTCATCAAGACTGTACAGGGATACATGATCTTATCTATCAGTGTTGCTTTGTTCCCGGACATGATTTTCCTTGCCTTTGTGGTCTGACGCAAAACCGCTCCTGCGGCGCAGTCCCCGTCTATCTTGTGGCTGCTTTTAATAAAACCTATTCTCCCAGATTCCAGTCATTGATACGATAGAAATCAAATGCATAAAAAGCAAAATTTTGATTGTATTCAGACTGGCCAGTACACTTTTGAGAAGTGTCAGTCATACTGTACTGGTCTCTTTGTGCGGCACTGTCCATTGGGACTGGCAATACAGCGTGTTAATGTGCGACCCGTATCATGGTAGCTTGAAGTCGCATACCCATTGCAATACCAAGCTACACTAATAAGTATATGATTCACTCACAAGGTGATTCTGTTTTGTTGCGCACACCATTGCCAAACGATAAAAAAGCACGGAGACCCCATGAACGCACCCCTCAAAGCCGAGCAGCAGGCGCTGATCGACAACAATATTTCCCTCGACGACAAATTCACGCTGGAGCGCGGCCGCGCTTTCATGACCGGCACCCAGGCCCTGATACGTCTGATGATGTTGCAACGCCAGGCCGATGAAAAAGCGGGCTTGAATACCGGCGGCTATATCAGCGGCTATCGTGGTTCACCGCTGGGGAATGTTGACCTGACCGCCGCCAAGGCAAAAAAACATCTGGCCAAACACCACGTCAAATTTCACCCGGGCGTGAATGAAGACCTGGCGGCTACGACAGTCTGGGGTACGCAACAGGTAAATATGTTCCCTGGCGCTAAGTATGATGGTGTGTTTGCCATGTGGTATGGCAAGGGCCCGGGCGTGGACCGTTGTGGTGACGTGTTCAAGCATGCGAATCTGGCAGGTACTTCAAAACACGGTGGTGTACTGGTCGTGGCCGGTGATGACCATGCTGCCAAGTCTTCCACAGCAGCGCATCAGAGTGAACATATCCTCAAAGCCTGTGGTATTCCGGTCTTGTATCCATCCACCGTGCAAGAGTATCTGGACTATGGCCTGCACGGCATCGCCATGTCGCGTTATACCGGCCTGTGGGTATCGATGAAATGCGTGACTGACATCGTCGAATCTGGTGCTGTCGTTGATATCGACCCTGACCGCGTAAAACCGATTATTCCTGAGGATTTTGTTTTGCCCGCCGATGGCGTGAACATACGCACACCAGACCCGGTGCTGGCGCAAGAAATCCGCATGAATAACTACAAATGGTATGCGGCGCTGGCCTATGCGCGTGCCAACAAGCTCAATAAAATCATCTGGGACAGTCCACATGCCAGGATAGGCATCATCACTGCCGGTAAATCCTACCTCGACACCCGTCAGGCACTGGCCGACCTGGGCATCGATGAACAGGTTGCCAAGGACATAGGCATACGCCTGTACAAGATAGGCCTGACCTGGCCGCTGGAATCTGAAGGCGTGCGTGAATTTGCTACCGGCCTCGAAGAAATCCTGGTAGTTGAAGAAAAACGCCAGATTCTTGAATACGCTTTAAAAGAAGAACTGTACAACTGGGAAGACAAAGTCCGCCCACGTGTGGTCGGCAAGTTCGACGATAGTGGCGAATGGAGCAACTTGCATGGTTCTGGCCATGGCGAATGGCTGCTGCCTGCGACTTATGAACTGAGCCCGGCACAGATCGCCCGTGCGATTGCTTCGCGCATCAGCCGTTACTTCGCTGGTCATCCGGTAGAGCAACGCGTCAAAGAACGCGTGGCTTATCTGGAAGCCAAGGAATCCATGCTGAATGTGATTTCCAAGCCTGATCCCAACAAAGACCGCGTGCCGCATTTCTGTTCCGGCTGCCCGCACAATACTTCCACCAAGGTACCCGAGGGCAGTCGTGCCCTGGCCGGTATTGGTTGCCATTACATGGTGACCTGGATGGACCGCGAAACTTCTACATTTACCCACATGGGCGCTGAAGGCGTGACCTGGGTAGGCCAGGCACCATTCACGACTGAAAACCATGTGTTCTGTAATCTGGGTGATGGTACTTACTATCACTCGGGTTTGCTGGCTATCCGTGCTGCGGTATCCGGTGAAGTCAATATCACTTACAAGATCCTGTTCAATGATGCTGTCGCCATGACAGGCGGGCAGGAATTCGATGGTCCGCTGGACCCTGGCATGATCTCGCGCCAGATCGCTGCTGAAGGCGTAGGCCCTATCATCGTCGTCACTGACGAGCCAGAAAAATATGGCGCGAATTATCCATGGGCTGCAGGTGTCACCGTGCGCCACCGTAGCGAACTCGATGCCGTGCAACGCGAACTGCGCGTGGCCAAGGGCGTATCTGCGATGATTTATGATCAGACCTGCGCGTCTGAAAAACGCCGCCGCAGGAAAAAAATCGACAAGGATGGCAAACCTGGCTTCCCTGACCCTGCCAAACGTGCAGTCATCATTGAAGCAGTGTGTGAAGGTTGTGGCGATTGCTCAGTGCAATCCAACTGCCTGTCAGTCGAGCCGCTGGAAACCGAATTCGGTCGCAAGCGCCAGATCAACCAGTCTTCCTGCAACAAGGACTTTTCCTGCGTTACAGGTTTCTGCCCCAGTTTTGTTACTGTTGAAGGTGGCAAACTCAAGAAACCGGCAAAAACCAAGATAGAACCAGGTAATGCACTCGACGTGAATGCCTTGCCTTATCCAGCCCTGCCTGATACCAAAACACCTTTCGGTGTACTGGTGACCGGTGTTGGTGGTACTGGTGTCATCACCATAGGCCAGATCATGGCCATGGCTGCGCATTTGCAGGGCAAAGCCTGTTCCGTACTGGACATGACAGGCCTGGCGCAAAAAGGCGGCGCAGTGATGTCACACGTGCGCCTGGCTGACCATGCGGACGACATACAATCGACACGTGTAGGCACAGGCATGGCTGATCTGGTCATAGGCTGTGACCTCATCGTGACAGCAGGCAAGGATGCGCTGTCACGCATGGGTGAAGGCCGTACCCACGCCGCCATCAATGCCAATGGTTCGCCAACTTCTACCTTCATCAAGAATCCTAACTGGCAATTCCCTGCTGAATCAGCCGAAGGCGATATCCGCAAAGCCTGCGGTGCCGACCGTGTCGATCTGATTGATGCAGCTTCGATAGCCACGGCCTTGATGGGTGACAATATTGCGACCAATATGTTCATCCTAGGCTATTCCTGGCAAAAAGGCTGGGTACCACTGGAAGAAGTTGCCCTGATGCGTGCGATAGAACTCAATGGCGTATCTATCGACTTCAACAAGCAGGCATTCAACTGGGGCCGTCTGGCTGCACATGATCTGGCAGCTGTACAGCGTCTGGTGACACCGGCGCAAGTCATAGAACTGAAACGTGCTCCTACGCTGGACGACACCATCAACAAGCGCGTGGCTTTCCTGACTGATTATCAGGACGCCGCTTACGCCAGCCAGTACAGTGAGTTTGTTGCGCAAGTCAAAACAGCAGAAAGCAAACTCGTCGATGGCAACAAGCCTTTGCGCCTGACTGAAGCGGTCGCCAAATATCTGTTCAAGCTCATGGCTTACAAAGACGAATATGAAGTCGCGCGTCTGTACACTGACGGCAAATTCCAAAAGAAAATTGCCGACATGTTTGAAGGTGACTACGCCATCAACTTCCACCTCGCACCGCCACTGCTGGCCAAGCGCGATGACAAGGGCCATTTGATCAAGCAGCAGTTTGGCCCATGGATGATGAAAGCTTTTGGCGTACTGGCCAAGTTCAAGTCCCTGCGTGGTGGCACATTTGATATTTTCGGTTACACCGAAGAACGCAAGATGGAACGCGCCTTACCGGTCGAGTATAAACAAACCCTGAACAAATTGCTGCCTTCGTTGAATGCAGATAATTTGTCCAAGGCAGTAGCGATAGCCAGTATCCCAGAAGACATACGCGGTTATGGTCATGTCAAGGAAAGGCATTTCAAAGCTGCCAAGGCCAAGGAAGCAACACTGATTGCCGAATTCAATACGGCACAGTCTGCGCAAAAAGCTGCGTAATCAAGTTTCATAACCAAGTTCTTAAGTAATTTTAAGTTCCAAGTTTTGAAAACGCCATGTTTTACATGGCGTTTTTTTATGTCTGACTCTTTGCTCAGCCAGCAAAGCCACAAGGCTTTAAAATAGCATTTCTCTTTTAGCCTGGAACTCATCATGCAAGCACGTTCTTTCATCGCCACTGCTGCCATCCTCATGTTCATAGGCGTTGCTGCCGGTGCCTTTGGTGCGCATGGCTTGAAGCAAATGCTGAGTGCCGACATGCTGGCTATCTGGCAAACGGCAGTGACTTACCAGATGGTGCATGGACTGGGCATGCTGGCGCTGGGCATCATGTTGCAGCAACAGGATAATGCCCTGTTGCGCAAGGCAGCGTGGGCCATGCTGGCCGGGGTTATCATTTTCAGTGGCAGTCTGTATGCGCTGGCACTGACGGGTTTACGCATACTGGGTGCGATTACACCCATAGGTGGTGTCGCATTTTTGGCCGGTTGGGCGATGCTGGCGTGGGCGGCAATCCGTCGTTAATTCATAACTGGTGTGTCTGACCAGTTAATCTGCTCAAACAGGGTTTGCAGCTTTGCCGTGCGTGCCGGATTGATCATGCGCATATAGGCGAGTTTGCCTGCCAGATGAGCGCGAAAATTAGCATGTCCTTCGCGATTTTGCGACGCTGGATTGTGGCGCAGGCAGTTGGTCAGTATGGCTTTCAGGGTATCAAAATCGCTGCGCTTGATATTGCAATGGCTGTTCACAACGATACCTGTAACTTGCTGTCTGCTTGAGGCCCGCATGATGCGGGTCTTTTTGTAATTCAATACAAAACCTTCTTCCAGTGCGATGGCCGCCACATGTGGGATAAAACGGCGCAGGCTTTGCTCAAATTCTTCGTCACCAGAAAATGTCAGGTCATCTGCATAGCGACTATAACTGGCCTGCATGTTGTCCGCCAGGGCCTGCAGACGCATATCGAGCCGGTAAGCACACAAATTGGCGAGGGCGGGGGAGGTTGACGCACCTTGTGGCAGATGTGGACTGCGCAATAGATGAGCAGCGCTGACTGGAGCAAATGGGTAGCGGCTTTTGTCTTTGACGATAGCTGTGGGTGTGCGATTGCTGCATAGGCGTGCCAGCGTACCCGCCACTTTTTCTGGATAGCCCAGTTTGGCGAACAGGGCATGCAGCCGTGAACCTGGAATACTTATAAAAAAATCTTTCAAATCCAGCCTGACCACGACACGTTTCCCCGTGTGCTGTGCCGCATGGCTGATACTCGAACGGCCTTGCTGAAATGCCTGTGCCGCTGCATGTGGCGGTACTCGGTTCAATAGTTGTTGCAGGATTTTGCTTTGTATATTGCGCAGGCGTGACTTGGGTATTTCCAGCAAGCGCCAGCCGCCGCTTGCTTTTTCCAGCCAGTGGTAATGATAGTGTCCGAGTTGTGGTGCTGCCTGCGCATCCTGTCGCCATTGATCAGCAAACCAGGCCAGTTCATTGACAGTCAGGTTCAGGTGTCTGGCCAGATCAGCGGTGTTATTAAATTCAGGCAAAACCAGGGCTTGCAGCCATGCCGGTTTTTCTGGGGCGATCGCTGGTTGCAGGCAATACTGTTTGATTTGCGGTTTTTCCCCGTCGCGCCAGGCACTGTAGTAGCCATGGTCATCGAGTATCAATGCAGCCATTTCATGGCGGCTGTAATGATAAAAATGTGGGTCAGCATGCTGTTCAATTTTTTTACATAGCGATGGTATCCACGGCCATTTCCTGCCCAATACCCAGCTCATGTTTTTCATCAGGGCGATATGGCTGCATTCACCTGCCAGTAAGGCGTCAGCGATGGCTAAGGCGATCTGTTTGGGAATGTCCATGAGTGAAGGCAGTGGTGTATGATCGTCGGCAGCGGGGCGGCGGAGAGCCTGCAACCAGTCTCGTGCAGTGTGAGCCTGTCTGCATGGAATGCAGGGCGGCTCACGCGATGAAATACCAGGTAAATGTATCCCGCGGGGTAACCCCGCAGAGGCACTATGGACTTGCGTCTGAGCGCCAGCTTGCAGGGTCCGCCGCAATGCGAAGATAGAGCATGTAATCGTAGCTGTCAATCCACGTACTGCAATCTAAAGCGATTACTCGCTGTATTTTTCTACTGCTCTTTGATAAGCGGGACGTGCCGCTACCATATCGACAAAGCGTGTCAGGTTGGGGAAGGCTTCACGGCCAGCACCGCGCACGGCTGACTGTACGGCGAAAGACAATTGTATGTCTGCGCCCGTCAGGCTGTCGCCAACGAAGTAATCACGGCCTTCCAGCTCCAGGTTCAGGTAGCTGAAATGGTTTGCCACTTCGCTGCTGATACGTGGATGCAGCGGTGCACCGGCGTCACCCAGGCGACCTACATACAACTTCAACAGTAGCGGCAACATGGCTGAACCTTCAGCATAGTGCAGGAACTGCACATAGCGGTTGTAGTCAGTCGTGCCGACTGCAGGTGCCAGGCGGCCATTGCCATAGGTGCGGATCAGGTATTCAATGATGGCACCGGACTCTATCAGTGTCTGGTCCTTGTCACGGATGACAGGGGCTTTGCCCAGTGGGTGTATCTTTTGCAGCTCAGGCGGCGCGAGGCGTGTTTTGGGGTCACGGTCATACGAAATGACGGTGTAATCCAGTCCCAGTTCTTCGAGCAACCAGGTAATACGGCGTGAGCGTGATTCTTTTAAGTGGTGGACTTCTATCATGGCAGCCTCGTGGTGTGGGAAAATGAGAAAATCGGAAAAACTCATTATGCCCAGTTTTTGCAAAGCCTGCGCCGACACTTTTTAATTCGCTAGAGTGCTCACTCTAGACTTTCTTTAAAGAATCGTCGCGAGCGTCACATCCCTGACATAAGGCCGCCCTACTATCTCTCATTTTCCAGGGGAGTAGCCAGATGCAAAACGATCAGAAGAAAAATTCAAAAGCACCAGCAAATATCGCCAGACGCGGCTTTGTCATCAAGATGTCTTCCGTTGCTGCTGTCATGGCATCTGGCGGTGTTTTGACTGCCTGCGGTGGCTCCTCTCCAGAGCTGAATGGCGAGATGGCTGCCTTCAATTATGGCGTTGCCAGCGGCGATCCTCTGGCAGACCGCGTGATCTTGTGGACGCATGCAAAGATATCGACCGATGCCAGTGTTGATCTGACCTGGCAAATGGCAGCAGATGCCAGTTTTTCCAGCGTGCTGTTCTCGGGCAGGACGACAGCAAGTGTAGCCACAGGCTTTACTGCCAAGGTTGATGCGACTGGCCTGGCTGCGAATACAGAATACTACTATCGCTTCGTCGCACCAAATAATAGCGTTTCGGCCGTAGGCCGCACCCGTACCCTGCCAGTTGGCAATGTCGATCAGGTCAAGCTGGCGGTGTTCTCTTGCAGTGATTATCCTGCCGGTTACTTCAATGCCTATGACAGTGCAATCTCTTCCGGTGCGCAGTTCGCCCTGCATCTGGGTGATTATATTTATGAATACAAGGATGGTGTTTATCCACCAGCTGCGTCGCAAGTTGCAGGCCGTGTTTCTGCACCCGCCAGTGAGATTGTCACCGTCGCTGATTACCGCGCACGTCATGCCCTGCACAAGGCTGATCCTTACCTGAAAGCCCTGCATGCACGCATGCCGATGATCGCCATCTGGGATGATCATGAGTTTGCCAACAATGCCTGGATGGATAGTGCAGAAAATCATAATCCTGCTACGCAGGGCACCTGGGCAGCACGCAAGGCAGCGGCCAGCCAGGTTTATCATGAATGGATGCCGATACGCTCGCCAGATTCTGCCAATTTGCTGAAAATCTACCGCTCGTTTGACTTTGGCAATCTGTTGTCGCTGCACATGCTCGATACCCGCATGATAGGCCGTGAACAGGCGCCAGACCGGATGCTGGATGCGCAAGGCCGTGATGTGGCTGATCCCAAGTTCTTGCCCTACGCCTTCAACAAGAACAAGCAATTGTTGGGCACCACGCAGCAAGCCTGGTTGGATACGCAAATGACATCGTCCAAGGCAACCTGGCAGGTGCTGGGCAACCAGACTGTCATGGGCCGCGTGCAGTTGCCGGCATCGACACTGGTTTCCAATCTGAGCGCAGACTCAGTGACTGCTTACCTGACTGCCAAGGCAACGCCGGCAGCGGCACAGACACAGGCACAAAAAGATTTGCTGGATCCTTTGAAAAACCCAAAAATTTCCTACAACTTCGATAACTGGGAAGGTTATCCGAATGCCCGTGATACCGTCTTTAACTCCGCCGCGAAACTGAAAACGGCAGGCAAAAAATTCCTGGTTTTGTCTGGCGATAGCCACAATGCCTGGTTCAATAAACTGACCCTGGCGGATGGTACGCAGGTGGGTGCAGAATTTGCCGGCATGTCGGTTACTTCGTCCGGTTTTGAAGGCGTATTCCCTCCCTCAGTAGTGCCGCCTGCGACACTCGCAGGTACCATCAAGGCGCTGGTCGATGACATCACTTACATCGACACCTACCGTCGCGGCTACATGCTCATTACCGTGACACCGGCGCAGGCCAAGGGTGAATATGTGTATGTCAGTACCGTCACCAGTTCCAGTTATACCACCAGTGTGGATACTTTCACATACGCTGGCTAAGACAGGTCAGGCAGGAGCAAGAGAGCCAGCGATTGCTGGCCTCTTACTCTTCAAACCTGGTATTCCATGGCCAGCACTTCTTCATTTGAATCATTCTCGACAGCCACAAATCCCAGTTGGCAGTACAAATGCAGCGCCCCTTCATTATCACGGTATACCCGCAAACTGAGCACTGGTGAGCCAGTCTCGGCTATGGCACGTCGCATCAATTGTTCACACAATACCCTGCCATAACCCAAACCGCGTGCTGCAGGGGAAACGATGATACGGCCCAGGTGCGTGCGGCGCTCGTCCCGTTGCCAGAATTGGGCAAATCCGACCACATCCTTGTTCACATCAATCAGAACCAGGTCTTGCGCCTGTGGCTTTGCCAGCAAGGCTGGCAAGTCAGCACTGGCAAATGGAAAGGGTAACTGCGGGCCCGCCCAGCGGGTACAGGCCTGTATATTGTTTATCCAGGTGGCGATGACTTCATAATCATCCGGGAGGGCGCTGCGTAAAAGTGGCGACATGTTCATAGAGGATTGGGGGTATGCTTTTTTAAAAAAACAGCTATGCTCATGTAAACGGTATTTATTTTACAATTTAACCGTGGACGAAGTGCAATGAGATAAAGATAATCCGCACGTGGTTTGTATATGCTTAGCTCTGTTCAGAATCAGGTATTCGTCTAAATGTCTTGATAAATGTCTTGATAAGCGCCTTGATTAACCCACTCGAAAATCATCTATGTCAAACGCGCTTGCTGGTAATAACGGACAATTCAATCCGGCTCATTTCCAAAAACTGAAAACGGTGGGACGCTGGGCGCTGAGAATTTTCCTGGCTATCCTATTGATTATTGTATTGTTAGTGGCGGCACTTGCCGTCATCAACTGGAAAGACGAAGCCTTGAATCCAGAAGCGCAAGCTTTTCTGCATGACCAGCAATACCGCGTGCCCGATGCGCAGAATGGTTTTTATATCATGGAGGCAATGAATGCTCCTTTGGGTAGCGATCTACTAAAAACTGGCATAGAGAGTATCAAGGCTGAACAGGCCTTATACCAAAAAGATAAAGCCGCTTATGAAAGCCAGCACCATCCCGAGCACAGGGGAGAATATGTAAAGTTTAGCTGGAACAATAATCGCTGCAGGAAAACCATACAAAACTGCGTGAAGCTGGATTTGGAGAAACGCGCTGAACTAACTACGAAAATAACCAATAATCTGTTGCTGGCAGAGCGTTACGCATTGATGCGAAAAATGGGGAATTATGAAGAACATCTCATACCGTCTTTCAATGCAAAATTACCAGCCTACATCAACTTAAGCCATGCAATAGATTTGTTATTGACGCAAGCCAGTTTTCATGTCGCAGACGGCAAACTGGATGCCGGTTTGCAACTGCTGGAAAGCAATGACTCTTATCTCAGGTTGATGTTGAAAAACAGTTCCAGCCTGATTTCTAAAATGGTGCTGCAGGCGGCGATACGCAAGCAGGCGCGTACAGTAAGTGAACTGTTGGTGTTGTATCCGGCGCTGCTGGAACAATATGCAGAACGCATCACCAGTCTGGTGCGACCCATGACTGAGGAGGAGAAGAGTCTCGAGCGCCCGTACTTGTATGAGGCTGGAGTGCAGGTGAATTTTTCCCAGCATTTGCGTGCCAGCCTGGCGTTGACGAAAGATAAATCAGATAATCCTCCCTGGCCTTTGAATTTGCCGGGTGAACTCACTTTCCAGCCGAATGCAACATCCAATATGGTTGCCAGAAACTGGGCATTGATCATCGCTGCGGCAAAAAATCCATCTTCTGATGCGAGCGACACAAAAAATCGTTTAATCAGCTTGAATCAAGAGTTAAGCGGCAGCGGTATTACTTACTACCTCAATCATGCCTATAACCCTGCAGGAAAAATGCTGATGCAAATAGGTGTGCCAGATTATGCTGGAACCTATATTGATAGAAGCCGAGATACCGACGCCTATTTACGCATGGTCAGCTTGCAAGCCGATATCTTGCGCAAAAAAATTCCTGATGCCGACATTCCAGCATACCTTGCCAGTGCACCAGATGCATTGCGTAACCCTTATGATGGCTCTGCCATTGGCTGGGACAAGAAGGCCGGACAATTGAAATTTACTGGTCATGAAAATGCCAATAGTAATCTGGACGGGGGCAAGTTGAATATCGTCGTTCTGCGTTAGAGTTCTAAATGCAGAGCGCATCTTCAGTAATTCACCGCAGACGATGTTGGTTTACAATGCCCCTCATCCCTTATAGATGAAATGTTTGCGTATGTGTTTTGACCCAAGCTATTCACTACTCAGCTTGCTTGAATTTTCATGTCAAGCCTAGTTGTCGCTATTGTCTTGTTCGCCGCCTTCCTGCATGCCGCCTGGAATGCAGCGATCAAGGTTGGCACCAACAAATACTTTAATACAGTATTGGTGACCTCTGGTGCCGGCCTGGTTTGTGCGTTAGTGTTGCCTTTTGTAAGCCAGCCAGATGTGGACAGCTGGGTGTTCATGCCGGCTTCGGTAGCCTTGCAAGTGGTGTATTTCTATTTGCTGGCAGCAGCCTACCGGCAAGGGGACATGAGCCAGGCTTATCCTCTGATGCGTGGCACCGCACCGCTACTAGTGGCCCTGGTCAGTGCCAGTGTGATCGGTGAAGCTGTACCCACTTTGCGCTGGCTGGGACTGGGTATGCTGGTGCTGGGCATACTGGGTTTAAGCCTGTCTGGCCAGACCAGCGCAAGTGACAAACCCCAGGCATTGGCAAGCCGTGGTTTTGCCTTGCTGAATGCCTGTTTCATTGCCGGATATACTGTTGTTGATGGCATAGGCGTACGCAAATCTGGTGCACCCGCTGCCTATACCATGTGGATTTTTTTGCTGACTGCACTGGTGTTGTTGGCCGTCGTCATGCTCAGGGACAGACAGGTATTTTTTGCTTACATCAGGGGTAAATATTTTCTCGGTGTGGCTGGTGGTACTGCTTCAGTCGCTTCATATGGGCTGGCATTGTGGGCCATGACCCTGGCACCTGTGGCCGCCATTGCTGCCCTGCGTGAAACCTCGATACTGTTTGCCACCGCGATTGCGGCCTGGGTACTGCATGAAAAAATCTCAGCCCGGCGGCTGACGGCTATTTTGCTGGCGGTAGCGGGTGCCATCGTCATCCGCTATACCTGACAGACCTACTCTTTGATCGCCTCAACACTGAACGACAAAGTCACTTCATCACTGACAAAGGGAACATAGCGGCCTACACCATAATCGCTGCGCAGTATTTTGGTGTAACCGTTCGCGCCGCAGGCACGCTTGAGGTAGATGATCATGAAACGGCAATCAAACTGGGTGATATCTACCTTTACCTTGCGGGTGACATCCTTGATGGTCAGGTCACCCTCCACCTGCACCAGTTTGTCTTCACTGAAGACCAGCTTGTTCGACTGAAAAAAGATCTTTGGGTATTTCTCTGCATTGAAAAAACTGGCTGATCGCAGGATATTATTGAATGTATCTGAACCAGTATTGATGGAGTCTGCCTCAATGGCAATCTGCAGGCTACCGGTCTTGTTCTCCATATCCAGTTCTATGCTGCCGCTATTCCTGTCGAAACGGCCGCGCTGCAAGGACAAGCCCCAGTGCTTGTATTCAAAATTGCTGTATGTGTGTTCCTGATCAACGATGTATTTGTCTGCGGCATATCCGCTCATGCCAGTACAGCACAATATCAGCAGCAGGCATTTTCTGAACATAGCGGTTCCCAGAAAAAAGGCGGTAACAGCCATCATAAACTGTTACCGCCAGACTTACCAGTTGCGCTTAGCGTCTTAAGACTTGACGAACTTCAGTGTCATCCTGTCACTCTCGCCTATGGCTTCGTACTTTGCTTTGTCCTTGTCCTTGTTGGCAAAGGTTGGTGGCAAAGCCCAGACACCATTTTCATGCTCTGCATTGTCTTTAGGGTTGGCATTGACTTCAGATTTTCCCGCGAGTTTGAAGCCCACGCTCTCAGCCAGTTTGATGACATAGCTTTCATGCACATAGCCAGTGCTGGCTTTCTCATCCTGCGTCTTGCTGCTTGGCAGACGATGCTCAACTACACCAAATACACCGCCTGGTTTAAGGCTGTCATAGGCATTCTGGAACAGGGCTTTCATCGCTGGTTCACCATTGCCTATCCAGTTATGGATATTCCTGAAAGTCAGTATCATATCGACGCTGCCCTTGGCCGCGTATTCCAGTTTGGCAGGGGGGGCAAACACACCCATCTGTACTTTGCCATAGATGGCCGGGTTGGCATCCAGTTTTTGCTTGAAGCTGGCAGCACCCTTGCTGACAGCGGGGTCGCCCAGCGCAGCAATCATCTTGCCATTGTCGCGCAGATACGGTGCCAGAATTTCTGTGTACCAGCCACCACCAGGTGACAGTTCAACTACGGTCATGTTTGGTTTGATGCCAAAGAAAGTCAGGGTTTCATACGGATGACGCGCACCGTCACGTACAGCATTGGCTGGCGTGCGTTGTTGTCCGGCGATGGCAGCCTTCAAGGCATCATCGGCCAGCGCTGCCTGGCTGGATGCCAAACCTGTGATCAGGCTCATGGCGAGCAGAAATTGTTTCATACAAAGTCTCCTTAGAAAAAGAGTTGAGACCGCCAGGCCGGACAAACGTTCCATGGCGGAGTAATTGTTCATCGTGCAGCGCATCATAAGCGGTTTTCAAGAAGCCGCGGTAAATGTCATGGAGATGTAAAAAAGAAAACAGAATGCAGGGTATAATCATGCATGTATTTCCTCACTAAGCGTTTCATGAAAAAATCTCTCCTCCTGGTATTACCTCTGTTGTTTCCTGTCCTGTCTTTAGCACAAACACCCGTATTTCGTTGTGAAGTTGATGGCCGTGTGGTCTGGTCAGACAATCCATGCAAAAGCAAGGGCAAGGTAGTGACCGTCAAACCCCTGAAAACCCAGCCAGCAAAAAACGATAACGCACCCAAGTCACAGCCTAAATAAGTTTCCTTTTCAGGAACTTCGCTAATTAGTGATGGTCTCAAGGCAACAATTATTAAAGAGACTATGATGAAAAATCCGATTTCCCGCCGCTACATTCTGGGTGCCTTGCTGGCATTGGCCAGCCTGCCTGCTGCCGCTGACTGGTCAGATGGCTGGTTCAAAGGAAAGGCCGTAGAAGGTTCAGGCAATATCCAGAAACAAGACCGTTCTGCCACTGGTTTCTCTGGCATAGAGCTGGCTTTGCCCGCCAGACTGGAATTGCGCCAGGGCGATAAAGAAGGCGTACAGGTTGAGACTGACGACAATCTGCAGTCGCTGGTAGAAACCGTGGTTGAAAGCGGGCACCTGAAAATCCGCAATGCCGAAAAAAACAGTTACCCTAAAACCAGGACCATGAATATCGTGGTCTATTGCAAGAATCTGGACAAGATCGCCGTCAGTGGTTCAGGCAAGGTCTGGACTGACAAATTTGCCAGCAAAGAATTGCAAACCAAAATAGGTGGTTCAGGCGATGTGCAGATCAAGCTCTTGCAGGCAGACAGCCTGAGTGTGGTCATAGGCGGCAGCGGCAATTTCGTGGCTGCTGGCAACGTTAATGACGTGGCTGGCACGATTGGTGGATCTGGTGATATAAAAGCCGGCAGGCTGGAAGCGCGCAATGTCAAAATCAAGATAGGTGGTTCAGGCACAGCCCAGGTATGGGCCAGGGACAGGCTGGATGTCAGCATAGGCGGCTCTGGTGACGTCAGCTATTACGGCGATCCAAAAATCAGCAAATCCATAGGTGGTTCTGGCAAAGTGACGCGCAAGGGTGACGTGCCTGGCTAGGCAATGTGCCCGTAGTCTGCAATCAGCATCCGGAAATCATCCTCGCAGATTACTGGCGCGGGTCCGCAAGGCGTATCAACACCAGCAACACTGCAATGACGGGCAAGACGGCCACAAAACCCAGCCCGATGTAAGCGAAGGCACCGCCGACCGCACCTACTACAAAACCTGCAACCGCAGGTATGAAGCGGCGTATGCGTTCGCGCGCAATAATGTTACCTGATGCAGCATCGACGAGGTCAATCACTATCTGTGTCACATTACCGGTCATGACCGTCGTGGGTACCAGGCTGGACAGACTCAGGCGGCTGGTGCCATTCTGCAAGCCCATCGCCAGCGCACCCAGCATGCCGGTGGCGATGGCAGTGTATCCGGGGTTGGCATCCAGGTCAGGCCGCAGCAAAATACCTGTCATGGCAAAGGCAAACAGGAACAGGGCTTCCAGCGCCAGTAAGATTTTTAATACCCTCGTGCTGCCACGTGCGCTCAAAAAGCCGTGCGTCCATTTGGCCGCCAAGACACCAGCGATGAAAGCCGGGAAAGCCAGGAACTTTAAAGTCATGCCACTACCACCGTGTACAAAGGCGGCACCTATCAGGACAAAGTTGCCCGTGACATGGGCAGTGAATAGCCCGAACAGGGCGATGAAACCCAGGGTATCCACGTAGGCAGCGACCAGGGCCAGCAGGGGAGCTATCCACGCATTAAATGCCGGTGCGGGGTTGTTGGCTGATGCTGTTGTAGAAATGTCGGTTGCCATGTTTATTGTCCGTTTCGAATAGATACGATTCAGCTTGGGTGATTCATGCTGTCAGTAAAAGCGTGGCTGCCAGTAATAGGCCACCTGCCAGAGCAAGGTGTTCCAGAAACACGGTCAGCATGCGTCGCCTATCCCTGGCATTTGTTTCCCGCCAGAAGGCATGAAATAGCAGCGTTGCCATACACGTGAAACCAGCCAGGCCAAGCGCTCCCCAGCCGCCCAGATAACGCAGCAGGGGTTGCTCGGGAAAGAAGGCTGCTGCCAGCAAGCACAAACTGCCAGCAGTCTGCAAGAACACGGTACCGCATAATAAAATCAAAGGAGCAAAAGGCAGTTGTGCACGGACTTCAGCAAGCCCGTCTTGCCAGTGCAACAGTTTGTCAGCGGCACTCCAGGCGAACACACTCGCCAGCATAGCCAGGGCCAGCGTGTGCATGGAAGAGGGCAGTGTCATAGCCAGCACCCACAACCTAGTGCGCCCCAAAAACTTTTTTCATCCGATACCGGCACGGGATTGAGCCAGCTGGACGTATGGCCATGCCCATGAACCTGGCAGGGTTTCGCACAGCAGTTGGCATGCTGTACAGGTTTTTGCAGATGACCGGTTTTGTTTTTTTGCACCAGCGGTTCGCGCCAGTAGCCACCAAAGACATTGGTCGGTGCCCAGTCATTGGCTGCGCTTGGCATCGGTGGGGCGAGATCAGAAAACATGTCGTCACCATGCACGATCTTGCCGCCAACCACAGTCAGGTGCGACACCAGGCTGGCGATGTCCATTTCAGGAATTGCAAACAGATCGGCTGATGGTACGATGAAGTCCGCCAGTTGTCCGGCCTTGATCTGCCCCTGTCTGCCATCTGCATTGGCAAACCAGGCACTGCCTGTAGTCCACAGGCGCAAGGCGGTTTCCCGGTCCAGCAGATTATCTGACTGATACAGCTTAGTACCACCGACGGTCCTGCCAGTGATCATCCATGCCAGGCTGACCCAGGGGTTGTAGCTGGCGACGCGGGTGGCATCAGTACCACCGCCGACTGGAATACCGGCATCAAGCATGCGCCGCACCGGCGGTGAATGCGCAGCTTTCTGGCTGCCGTAGCGTTCTATGAAATATTCACCCTGATAGGCCATGCGGTGCTGTATTGCGATACCGCCGCCCAAGGCCCTGACGCGGTCTATGTTTTGCGGGCTGATGGTTTCTGCATGGTCAAAGAACCAGTGCAGATTGTTGAATGGAATATCGCGGTTCACACGCTCAAAGGTATCCAGTGCCCGGCTGATGGTTTCGTCATAGGTCGCATGCAGGCGGAAAGGCCAGCGTTTTTCTACCAGCAGGCGCACCACGCGCTCCAGCTCATCTTCCATGCTATCGCCAGGAGTTGGGCGCGGTTCACGAAAATCTTCAAAATCAGCCGCAGAAAATACCAGCATTTCACCCGCACCATTGTGGCGGTACATCGCATCGCCGGAAAGGGGCGGCAGCAAATCACTCCAGGTCTGGAAATCTTCTACTTCCTGCTTCGGTCTCTGGGTAAACAGGTTGTAGGCGATGCGCACTGTCAGCTCGTCTGCCTTCTGCAGTTTCTCTATGATGCGGTAGTCATCCGGGTAATTTTGAAAACCGCCACCCGCATCAATGACTGAGGTAATGCCGAGCCGGTTCAACTCGCGCATGAACAGCCGGGTAGAAATCTCTTGCGCATCCGGGTCCAGTTTGGGCCCCTTTGAAAGGGTTGCATACAGGATCATAGCGTTTGGTTTGGCCAGCAGCAGCCCGGTTGGGTTGCCCTGTTTGTCGCGCTCGATTTCACCACCTGGCGGACTCGGTGTGTCTTTGGTATAGCCGACTGCACGCAGGGCAGCGCCGTTGAGCAGCGCACGGTCATACAGGTGCAGGATGAACACCGGCGTATCAGGTGCTGCAGCATTGATTTCTGCCAGCGTTGGCAGTCTTTTTTCTGCGAACTGATGCTCAGTGAAGCCACCAACCACCCGCACCCATTGTGGGGCCGGGGTACGGGCAACCTGCTCTTTCAGCATACGCATGGCATCTGCCAGGGAGGGCACGCCATCCCAGCGCAATTCCATGGTGTAGTTCAAGCCTGCCCGTATCAGATGGGTGTGGCTGTCGTGCAAGCCGGGGATGGCGGCGCGGCCTTTGAGGTCAATTACTTTGGTGTGTGCGCCGATGTGACGGCGCACTTCTGCTGCATCGCCGACGGCGATGAATTTGCCATCAGCAATCGCTACCGCATTTGCCTGAGGGTTTTGTTTGTCCAGGGTAGTGAAACGGCCATTCAGGTACAGTGTGTCGGCGATAGCGATCATGATGTCAGTTGTCGTTAAGATTGATCATAGGCTGCATTTCGGGTGCTACTTATTGTCACTCAATGTGCGACTTTGCGTGCAGCCATTTTGTGTACATGTGTGATTGCATAATCTATGCCAGAACCATAGGCGCCGCTATGCTCAACCACCACGCCTGTCGTGCCTTCGTAGGTATCTTTCCTGGCCCAGTCGCGTTGCAGTTCCAGCAGGTACTGCTGCCAGGTCATGGGCACGGCACCAGCCTGTATCATGCGTTGCAAGGCCATGTTATGGGCAGCGGCTGAGGTGCCGCCAGAGGCGTCTTCAACGAAATACACTTCATAGCCATCGCGCATGGCTTCCAGCACCGGGAAGGTCAGGCAGACTTCAGTCCACAATGCGGCAAACACCAGTTTTTTGCGGCCAAATTTTTTCAACTCGGCTTTGACGGCTTCATCATCCCAGGTATTCATCGAGGTACGTTCAAAAATCTTGTTGTCTGGCAGCTCGGCCAGCAGTTCAGGCCAGATTTCACCGGAGAAACCGGCAGTTTCTACCGAAGTCAGCACGGTCGGTACCTTGAATACCTTGGCAGACTTGGCCAGGCCTATCACATTGTTTTTCAGCAGTTGGCGGTCTATGCCGCTGGCAACGCCGAAGGTCATTTGCGGCTGATGATCGATCAGGATCAGGCTGTGGTTGGTGGCTGTCAGTAAATCCAGTTTTGGGTTGCTCATGATGTGTACTCCGTTAATTTGAAATGCAGGGTTTTTAGGGGCTTGCTGGTTTGTGTCCAGGCATGTGTACTGTAGATTGTTTCCATAATGTGCACTAGATAGTAAAATGTCTTCATTAAGTATCCAGATTGGAAACATTGTATGGACAGACTCGATGCCTTTCGCGCTTTTGCCCTTTCCTGGCAGCATGGCAGTTTTGCTGCGGCTGCGCGTGAAATGGATGTGACGCGCTCACAGGTCAGCAAGCTGGTGGCCTCGCTCGAGGCAACTTATAACGTCAAGCTCCTGAACCGTACCAGCCGCGCTTTGTCATTGACCAGCGCAGGTGCCGAACTGCATGAATACGTGCGCTCTATCCTGGCATTGTCAGATGAAGTAAGCCTGGCCCTGACCGAAAGACGTACCCAGGCTGTTGGCAAGCTGGTGGTGAATGCACCCATGAGTTTTGGTACCATCATGCTGGCACCGCGCATGAGTCAGTTTTTGAAACAGCATCCGCGTGTTGAATTGCGCATGGACCTGAACGACCGCATGCTCAATCCCATAGAAATGGGTTTTGACCTGAGCCTGCGCATCGCCCATGTGAGTGATTCCAACCTGGCAGCACGCCGCATCTGTGCCGTGAAGCGTTCGCTGTATGCCAGCCCAGCTTATCTTGAACAACATGGCATACCCGAAGAGCCAGCACACCTGGCCCAGCACAGGTGCCTGAATTATGGGCATAACCTGACCGGGGCGGAATGGCTGCTCAGTGATGGCCGTAGTGAAAAACGCGTACGCGTAGGCGGTGCCCTGTGTTCGAATAATGGCGAGATGCTGGCGCAAGCCGCCGCCGATGGTCTGGGCATAGTCTTGCAGCCGGATTTCATCACCCAACAATGGGTAGCGCGGGGTGAACTGGTCCAGATACTCTGTGAGTGGCAAGAGGCTCCGCTGATCAGCCTGTATGCATTGTATGTGCCGTCCAGCAGGTTGCCCATGGCGGCCAGGGCCTTCATTGATTTCCTGGTCAGGGAATTCAATGACGAAGCGCTTTCACCATTCGCTTAACGCAAGGGCATGTAGATATTTGTCAGTAGATCTGCCGGTGCAGTTTCACGCGGGTTGTTCAGGTATTCTTCAAACGGCGGCGCATCGTCTATCTCTTCACCGGATGCAGGTAGCCAGACGCCAAAGAACCAGCGATATACTGGTTGCATGTCCGAGTAGGGGCCTTTGTAAGTAAGCACGGCATATTTGCCACCGCGCAGCTCCGTCAAAGACAGGGGTTCTTGCAATGCCTGTTCCGGCAACGCCTGAGGCGCGCTGATGCAGGCTTTTGAGCGCAGCTTGTCCTCATCCACTGTCATTGCATCATCGTAGTAAATGCCTATCCAGCGCGTGTCTTTACTGAACAATTGTCGTGAGGCTGCGCAGCCATTCAGGATATCAAAGGTCTTGCTGATGCTCATATAGCTGCCGGTATTGTCTATGCTTAGTAATTGCACCGGGGCTATGCTGGTGATTCTGACCGGGAAGTGCAGGTCAGCACTGAGTTCATCTGGCAGAGGGAATTGCTGGTGGCTGCCTTCCTTGCGGTAACGCGCCGGTGGTTGCCCATACACAGACGCAAAAATACGGGTGAAAGATTGCAGGTTGGGGTAGCCGGAAAATTCTGCGATTTTATCTATCGTCATATCGCTACGCGCCAGCAGGGTTGCCGCTCTTTGCAGGCGCAGGCGTTTGACGGTTGCCACCACGCTCTCGCCATGGATGGCACGGTAGATGCGGTGCCAGTGGTAGGGCGACATACAGGCAATTTCGGCCAGCTTGTTCAAATCCAGGTCTTCATCCAGATGCGCATGCAGGTAATTGGTGACGCGGGAAAGGCGGCGTTCATAACTGATTTGCAGGGCTGGATTGGTGGACAATGCGGACATGCTGGCCTCATGTAATAAAGTGGCGCTTATTTTATACCGATGTAGATCGCCGCCTGAGTTGGCCCCTGATACTCTTCAAAGTCAGTCAGATAGCTGCGCTGGTATTCTGCCTGACCCGAAAAATATGACCAGACCTTGCCCCAGCCCTCTATGATGGCAGCAGGCATTTCACCTTCACATTCAAACACCATATAGCGCCCGGCAGCAATGCTGACATTGGCCAGTTCTGCCGACGCTGCCATGACGGCGACACCGGCAGTCACGTTAAACAAGCCATTCGCATCACTCTCATAATTTGAATACACGCCATAGATTTTTCCATCGCCAGTTTTCGCTGGCAAGGTCTCAGGCAAATTTTTGGCAAAGAATTGCCCCCACATAGGACCTATCTTGCCAGTAGCATTATCGGCTTCATCAGCATTGCGGGTGCGTACTTGCAGGCCACTGACCTGGAAGCTGCTTATTTCTACAACTTTTTCTACGATTTTTGTTTGCATGTTTTTATCCTGTTCTTGAATTGTTGAGGGGTCTTACTTTTTCATGGGTTGACGGATGATGGTCTTCCAGTTTCCTGGCGCTGCCTTACGTATGTCACTGAGATAAATCTCATGATGCTTGCCTGCCAGCTCGCCGTGGGTATTGATGTACTGATGCAGGCGGTCTATAGTCGGCCCTTCTTCGCTGAAAGGGCCTTTGTGCAGGATTTGTGCGCAATGCCCTTCATTGAAACTTTCAAAACGTAGATCCTGCAATGCTGGCAGAGTTTTTTTCTTTTCTGCTGCAACGATGGCGGCTGCTACCATCTCTGCATTGATAAATTCGGGCTGCATGATCATCATGGTCCATTGCCATTCGCTTTTGCGGTCCGCAACAAATGCTGCCATGTCCTCGGCCCACCACAGACCTTCCAGCGGCATGACGGCATAATCAATTGCCGCGCTGCTCTTCCTGACCATGAACTTGAGGGTGTAAGCTACGGTAAACAGGGCTTCCACAGCTGCCGCATAATGACTGGATGAATTTGGATCACCCTGGCCATCTATCATGAGAAAATGAAAGTCAGGTACATCCACTTCAGCCACCACAGTGGCAGATGCCTGATATACAGATTTAAATTGCTTCTTCAAATCCAGCTTATCCATGATTAAGAAATGCCCTAGTCAGCGAGGTGCTCACCTTAACATGAAGGGATTTGACAAATCTTGCGGACTTGCATTGCCAGGTCTGGAAAAGGAAGAGTGATGAATGACAATGTGAAGATACGCTGTGCTACGGAAGCCGACATCACCGCCATGCAGGCCCTGATCGCCCGCTCGGCAATACAGCTTAGCGCATCCTTTTATACGCCTGAGCAGGCGCAGGCCTTGTTGACACACGTGTTTGGTGTCGATACCCAGCTCATCCATGACCAGACTTATTTTGTCATCGAAGAGCAGGGTAGCATGCTGGCTTGCGGCGGCTGGAGCAAGCGCAAGACCCTGTTTGGCGGTGACCAGGCCAAGCAGGGTGTGGATAATCTGCTTGATCCGGCTAACGATGCGGCACGCATACGGGCTTTTTTTGTCGAGCCCAAGGCCGCGCGCCGTGGCCTGGGCAGCCTTTTGCTCGAACATTGCAGCACCCAGGCACAGGTGGCGGGATTCAGGGTATTGGAGCTGGCCGCGACCATGTCCGGTGAACCGCTTTACCTGGCTTGTGGTTTTACGGTATTTGAGCGCTTCGATCTGGATTTGCCTGGCGGCGTAGTTGCACCATTAAGTCGCATGCGCAAGCAACTGGTTTAGCTTACTTGCCATTGGGAAATTAAAATAGCCTGTAGAAAAGTATATTGTGAAATAGCTATTGAATTTCCGGTGCAATCCCATACATGGTGCACTACTCGCGCAATGGACAGATGATACTGTGTTCTCCCAGAGACAAATAGCCGGTTTTCAAGCGACCGGCACATGCAATCAAAGTGGCAATTTATGCCAGCCTGTTGTATCTTGTTGCACACATAGATTTTTCTGAAGAGGTAATTCGCGTGAAAGGTATCCTGAAGTTTCTGGCTGCTGCCAAGCTGGTCGAGTTATCTGATGAAGAAAAATTGAGATTGCATGGTGTGGCGCCGGGCGACGAACTCCTGATAAACCAGGCTGCCAGCGAATTTACTGATGAAACTGCGGCTACCAATCCGCCGCCATTGCCAAACACCAGTGATGCTGGCACTTCCTTGGCCCCACCTATCAATTCACCCATCGCCTACGCGGCGGCTGATGTCGCCGGTGGTAAATCTTTTGAAGATATCTTCAAAAGCGCCCAGATACCAGATTCCCCTTTCCCGGCTGAACGCCTGCTCAGGCTGCTTGACGGCCTGCGCGCCATGGATGAAGCCACCCGCAAGGCAGCAGTGCATGCCATGGATGCGGCTGACGATAACTGGACTATCGACGATTCCATCATCGATGCGCAAAGAAAAATCGCCGCACTGGAAGACTATCAAAAAGCACTTGAATCGCAGCTCACCGCCAACCAGCAGCAGGTGATTGCCGAAGTCGCTGATTTGAAGGCAGCAGAAGAAAGAGCCGTCACAGAAATCCGCAAGCAGATCGCTGAAATGGAAAGACTGCTGGCACGCGAGATACAAAAAACCGCAGAACAGATCACCAATCTGGAAGGTGGTCAAAAAGCTGCGCAGGAAAACTGTGAGCGCGAAGTGAAGCGCCTGCAGACAGAAGTAGAAAGATTGCGCGAAATCCCTGCGCAATTTTCACACTGAGTTCTGAACAATCCAGACCGAACTTGCACCGACCTCACACTGACTAACAACACATCATCAAGGAATGACCATGGCTACAGCTAGCCCTCTTGCTAAAGGACTTATTGCAGTGATTATCCTCGGAGCCGCAGGCTCTGCGGCCTGGAATCTGGCACTCAAGGACTGGTGGGCCAACCGGGCTGATGCAAAATCCGGTACGACAATTTCCGCCAGTGCACCTGCAAGCGGCAAAGCCAATGGCGTGACGCCTTCTGGCAAGCCTGCTCCTGCGCCAGTATCGGGCAGCGGGCCACTCGGTTCTAGTGGCAATCCCTTGAAGGTCAGTATCGTCAGCTTCCATGGTTATGCACCTGCGCTGGTTGCCAATGGCAACAGCCTGACTACCCAGCCCAATTCTGTATATGCAGCCAAGGGCGTGAATATGCAATTCGTCATCCAGGATGACATCCCGGCGCTGGCAACCGTGTTTGAGTCTGGCGCTGCGCAATGCGCGTGGCGCACGTCTGACTCCTGGGCGCAGGAACAACCTAATCTGCGCAATGCGGGTCTGGATGCGCGTGCCGTGATGGTCGTTGATAATACCCAGGGTGCTGACGCTGTCATCGCCAAAGACGGTAGCATACGCACAGTGGAAGACCTCGCTGGCCATTCGGTCGCCGTACTGCAGTTCACCCCTTCGCATGGCATGCTGATTGATGCGATAGAAAATTCTTCGATGACTGCGCGCAAGAAAGAAAGCGTCAAGTTTGTCTTCATCAATGCTGATGAAGGTACGGCTGGCGTGCGCGCTGCGCTGGAATCAGGCAATGTCGATGCAGCGGCTCTGTGGGACCCTGACTTGTCACTGGCACTGCGCAATGTCAAAGGTGGCCATGTCGTGTATTCGACCAAGACTGCTACCAACCTGATTTTTGACATCATGGTGTGTGACAGCCGCGTACTGGCAAAAGAAGAAAACATCCCTGTCATCCAGAAATTTGTGGAAGGCTGGATGGAAGGCGTGACACAGGCAAGAGCAAAACCTGACAATGCCGTCGAAGCCCTGGTGAATACGGAAGAATTCTTCAAACTGCTGGCCAAGCAGGAAGGCAAGCCTTTCATCAAATCCCTGTTCAATAACCTGGTATGGACAGGTCTTGAAGACAACGCCCGCATCCTTGGTCTGGTCGGTGGCACCAATCACTATGACCGCGTATATCGCCGTTTTGATGCGATCTACCGTGCGGCGGGTGCATTGGCTAATCCAAAATCGCCAGTCGTCAATCCGCAAGAAAGCTTTGACTACCGCTTCATCAAGGCCATGCTGGCCAAGAATACTGCAGTGGAAACAGCGGCAGCCAAACCGCAATACCAGTTTACAGAGACTGCGCAAAAAGTGGCTACTCAACAGGCAGCCAGCGTCACCAAGCCAGTCACCGTCGGTTTTGCTACCGGTAGTGCTGAACTGACGAAGAAAGCCCAGCGCGTCGTTGATACCGAGATGGTGCCCTTCATAGAAAACAATGGCAGCGCTTATTTTGAAGTCAGTGGTAATAGCGATGGCGTTGGTGCGCGGGACTCCAACCTGCGCCTGTCGCAGGCACGTGCTGCGGCCGTGGTGAAGTATCTGAATGAGCAATGGGAATTCCCTAAAGCACGTTTCAAGATCGTTGGTAATGGCCCTGACAAACCTTTGTGTAATGAAGCTAATCCGGCAGCGGATGGCCTGGCGCTGGAAGATTGCCGCGCCCTGAACCGCACTACCCGTATCGGCGTTTTTGCACGTTAAGCATCATGACGACATTCTGGAATCCCTATGCCGTCATGTCGCCTGGCTTGCGGCGCCAATTGGGCATCGCATCTGTGGCCACGGTACTGGTGTTGTGGGCTGTGCTCGCAGCATCAGGCGCGGTTAGTCCGACAAGATTGCCATCGCCGTGGGCAGTGGCACAGGCCATGCTCTACCTGTCATGGAATGAGGGTAACAGCATGTTGTTCAATGCCACCCTGTGGTCGGCTGGCCGGGTATTTGCCGCCGGCCTGCTGGTGATCGCGATCGGCATCCCTGTCGGTGTCATGATGGGCGCGGCACCGCGTTTGAATGCCTTGCTATCGCCACTGATTGACCCTTTCCGTTCTGCACCAGTGGTTGCCTTGCTGCCTATTCTCGTCATGTGGCTGGGTATAGGTGAGGTGATGAAGATCGCCTTCCTGTTCATCGGTGCGGTAGTGTATCTGGTGCCCATGGTGCGCGATGCCATACAGGCTGTGCCGCAAAGCTATTACATCAGTGCCCGTGACCTGGGTGCCACGCCTTGGGAATGCATCACAAAAGCCGTGCTGCCCATGGCCATGCCGCGTATTGCTGACGCTGTGGTGGTCAGTATTTCGGTCATGTGGACTTATATTACCGTGGCTGAATACGTTAATGCCCGCGAAGGCCTGGGGCAACTGATACAGAATGCGCGCCGCTTCAGCGCCATGGATCAGGTGTTTGCCGGCATCATCGTCATCATCGCCCTGGCACTGGTGACTTACCAGTTGATGCGCCTGTTGAAAAGAAAACTCTATCCATGGGAAACCTCGCAGTGAATATGGATACCAAGACGGATACCAATACGGATACTATGGCAGACACCAGCCCGGCAAGCACAATGACGACCAGCACCGACATCAGCCTGCAACTCAATGAAATCGTGCAGGAATATGCCAATGCAGATGGCCCTGTGACCCGCGTGATTGATGGCATCAGCCTGTCTTTTGACAAGCCCACCATCAATATGCTGCTGGGCCCATCAGGCTGTGGCAAAAGTACTTTGCTGCACATGATGGGTGGTGTGCGTCCTTTTGGCGTGCAGTCACCCACCTCCGGTTCTGTGCACATCAATGGCGAAGTCTGTGATGGCCCACATGATGATGCCGTCATGGTATTCCAGCGCTACGCCAACCGGCCAGACCTGACCGTTTATGAAAATGTCGCTTTCCCGTTTCGTCTCGGTTTGTGGAAGAAAAAATTCCCCGAAGCTGAATGGAAAAAACGCGTAGATGACATGCTCGAAGCCGTCGGCCTGACAGACAAGAAAAACCTGTCGTCCGCACAATTATCCGGCGGGCAAAACCAGCGCGTCGCTTTGGCACGGGCACTGGTGTTGCGGCCACGTATCCTGCTCATGGATGAACCTTTCGGCGCACTCGATGCACAGACCCGTGAAGAAATGCAGCAACTGCTGATTACCCTGCACAAGACCAGCCCCTGCCTGATCGTCTTCGTCACGCATGATGTGACTGAGGCCCTGTTGCTGGGTGACCGTGTCATCGTGCTCTCTACCCAGCCCGCCAAGATTGCGGACGACTTTGAAATTACCGAGAGCCGCCCGCGCTCAGCCGTATGGCAGCGTTCTACCGAGGCAGTCACCATGCAGGAACGTGTGCTTTCCCAATTACACAAATTCAGCGCCGGACGCGGTACGCTCAGAGTCACCATTTGAAATAACGAATTGAAATAAAGAATTGAAATAAAAACGTGCAGATCAAACAAGTTTCATATGTGAAGGAAATGCTGTACAGCCAGGGCAATATCTTTGCCGTGCTGGGCACGGTCGCCGCTAGCGTCTTGATATCCATACCTTATGGCTTCAATGCCGCGCTGATACCTCTGATAGGCCTGGTGGCCGGTGAAACCATTGCCGCCATGTTTATTCCGTATTCAGAAAATTTCCGCGCTGCCGTCGATAAGAAATACCGCGAGCAGGAGAGGGCCGCTTCCAGACAGCACTTCCTGGAAGAAATCCATAAGCGTGAAGGCATAGCCTTCAAGGTATTTGGCTCCATGGATGCCTATCAACGCATGCTGCAGCATGTCGCTTCACTTTACCAGTATGCCAGCGACAGCCGCACCAGTCTGTCCATGAACGATGTGGAAAAACTTGATGATGCCACCCTCGATTACCTGAGCATGTGGCTGGCATTGACGGTCATAGAAGAGCGGGCCAATTCGGTCAACATGAAAGAAGTGGAAACGCGTTTGGAACGCATAGACCAGGATCTGGCAGATATCAAGCCGGGCATGGATCAGTTGCAATTGCAAAAGGCGCGCAATGATTATCTTTCCCTGATCACGCGCCAGCGCCGCATGTTGAGTCGCAAGGCGGCGATAGAAGCCGCCATCATTTCCATGCCCGACCAGATGGATGAAATTTACCAGACCATCATGACCGCACCGACTTCATCCGATGTTGATTCCAAACTCGCAGAATCGATAGCCAAGCTGGGGCTGGAAGAAGACCTGGAAGCTGAACTCGAAGGTGCCTTGCGCGATACCATGCCAGTAATTTCGCAAGAACTCGAAAACCGCAAGCAAAGCCGTGTTGCAGCCGGTGTGAAAGTACAGCCGCAGGCACAGAAAAATACACAGTAAAAAATATGCAGTAAACACTGGAAAGCGAAGATCATGGAATACAGCATCATCACGCAGGAAGATTTACAGGGGCTGGCAGATTTCGAGCTGGCACAGTCAAGGGTAAAAAATGCGCTGAATCTCGCTGGCGCAGAAGGTGCGGTAGGCTTGCTGCGTTTCTTTGCCCGTTATACCAGCTGGAATGGTTTTTTTGGTTCTGGCGTGGCCTCACTTTCTGGCAAGATAGGCCGTTCGCGCACCATGTTCGTCGATCAGACCGTTGCAGAGCGTTTGCTGAATGACCGCAGTGTCTTTATCGCGAGTTTTTTCTTTGATGCTGCGCGTGATGAATTCGATGACCGCGATACCGAATATCGCGATACCCACCGCTGCCTCGCGCAGGCAACCCTGGCTGGTTTACTGCGTTACGCACGTCAGCGAGGCTATGCCGCTTCCACTGCAGATCTGAATAAAATGCTCAACGAGCCCGCCTGGTTAAAGACCCTGAATGCCAAGGTCGCGCAGGGTTATGGCAATGGCAGTGAAGACAGCAGGGACACCATCATGGCAGCGATAGGCTACCATCTGGGTTCAGAAATTCTGGCGGACCGCGAGTTCTCGATGATAGATGAATACCTGCGCAAGGAACAAAAAGAAGTGACACGATTCCTGAAAAAGGCCAAGCAGGAAATCGCCGGTCAAAGCCATCCATGTTATCAATGGTTGCAGATACATAGTGGTCATGGCGGCGCAGCCGAGGCTGACCATTTTGAATGGGCTACCAAGGGTGCAGAACTGGCATTTACCTATAGCCCCAAAAAAGAACATGCAGCCATGCGTGCCAGCCTGGATCATGGCTTCCAGACTTTTGCCAAGCATCACAAAACTTTTTTCGAAGCGATAGTTCGATAACACGATCAACTCATGATCAACTTATAGCCAATTCAAGCTCAATTCACGCTCAGTTCACGCGTAGTTATTTACCTAAAAGAGGATCAACATGTCTGACAGTAATTTCATCGCCCGCTTATCCAATCTTTGGTCAGGCTTCGTCTCATTGTGGATTACCGATGTGGAAAAACGCCACCCGGAAATCGCCTATCAGAATTCCATCGATTCCATGATCAGTAAATATACCAAGCTCAAGGCGGCGACCGCTGCCATCATACGCCGCCGTCAGGACGTAGAAGCGCGCCTGAAGGCGGAGCAGGGGGAGCTGGCATCCATCACTGCCGATCTGGAAGGTGCAATAGCCACCAACCAGGATGATCTCGCAGTCGTGTTAATACAAAAGAAAAATGCCCTGGATGCCAGCGTCGCAGCCTTGCAGGACGACATGAAAATCGCCCAGACCGATGCTGACGATGCCAAGGACTCGCTGCTGCAAGTCAAAGGCGAGATCGATAAACTCAAGGCAGAAAAAGACCGCATGCTGGCGCAGATGCACAGCGCACAAGCACGGGTGTCGATACAGAACCAGCTCGAAGGCCTGTCTGTGGATGCCGAAGTCAAGGCGCTCAGCAATGTGCGCGACCATATCAAGAACACCGTGGCTGAAGCCAATCTGGGTCAGGAATTGCGCAGCTCTGACCTCGACGTACGTTTGGCCAAACTCCGCCAGAGCAGCGGTGCAGTAACAGCCAAGCAGCAACTCGAAGACATGAAAAAAGCCCGTGCTGGCCAGGCAGAAGCCAACAGCGGTGGCAAGACCATGTAATTGGTTTTGGCAAGGCTTGTCAACATCCGGCATCACCAGTGAATAATTAAAGCGAAGAGACAGAGCAGACATCCATGAGCGAAACTGGCACTAGCAAGCGCACGCTGCCCGTCTGGGCAGAACAGCTTAGACAGAAATATCTGGCAGGCGAAGCCTCGGTCTTCGTCTTGTATGGCAATGTATTTGACCGCTACCTCGTCGATGGCGTCGCCCATGGCATGACTGAGTTCCTGTCCCAGGTCCTGCTGAAGGAAAACAAAAACCGCATCATGGAAATCAGCCTTGACCGCGGTGTACGTTTCCTGCAAGGTGCAACGACAGAAGAGAAGGAAGTCTTGTACGGCTATTTGGCTGACAAGGGTTTGCCGGGCATCTTTGAATCGGTAGAACGCCGCATGCGTGAACATGCTTCGAATGCCGTGATCTTCCCTTATGCAGGCACCATCTTCCCGAATGGCGACCCGCAAATGATGTCGCTGGAAGACCGCATCGCCTTCACCACCCTGCATCGCTGGTCACTTGATGATGCACTGGCGCAAAAAGACAATGTCGTCATCCTGCTGTGCGAGTCACTGGCTGAAATCAATCAGGCCATCATGTCCAATCCCAAGGTGGCGGCAGTAGAAGTGCCGATACCGCAAGAAGCTGAACGTGAAACGGCAGTCAGGCATTACGCCCCCAGGATGGAAGAACAGCAAGTCAAATTGCTGGCCAAGCAAACTGCTGGCTTGCGCTTGATACAGCTGAGCAGCATCGTCGCGGCAGAAGGCCCTCAAGGCTTGCGTGAAGCAGAACGTACCAAGCTTATCGCCAGCCTTTTGCAAGGCCAGGCCAATGCAGAAGACCGCGCAGCAAAACTATCAGCCATCACGGCCGGCATGACACCGGAAGAAATCGCCCATTTGATAGACCCCGGCAAGACCTTATCGGTAGATGTCGATATTGACCCCTATTCCGAAATGATGGAAATAGTACGCAAGCGCAAGCGCGAACTGATAGAAAAAGAGTGTGCTGGCCTCATCGAGTTTATTGAACCCAAGCATGATCTCAGTGCGGTCGGTGGCAATGAAAACATCAAGACAGAATTGATGGAAATTGCCAAGGCCATCAAGTCTGGCGACAAGGCAAGATCACCCATGGGTTTGCTGGCAGTTGGGGCGATGGGTGCAGGTAAAACCTTTGTCATCAAGGCATTCTTGAAAGAGGCTGGATTATCGGGCGTGAGTCTGAAAAATTTCCGCTCCAAATGGGTGGGTTCGACTGAAGCCAATCTGGAGCGTGTACTGAACGCAGTCAAGGCCATGGGCCCTATTGCCGTGGTCATCGATGAAGGTGACCGCAGCTTTGGCAAGCAGGGCGATGACTCTGACGGCGGTACTAGCTCACGCGTGATTGCCCGCCTCAAGGAGTTCATGTCTGATACCGAGAACCGCGGCAAGGTCTTGTTCATCCTCATGACCAACCGACCGGACAAGCTCGATACTGACATCAAACGCCCTGGCCGCCTCGACAGGAAAATCCCTTTTTTTTATGCCGACACTGCCACTGAACGCGCTGACATCGTCAAGGCCATACTCAGTCGTTACGACGTCAAGTGTTCGATAGACTGGGCCAACACGCTACCAGTATTTGATGTCTTGCGCGGTTATTCGAATGCCGATCTGGAAGCAGTAGCCTTGCTGGCGCTGGAATTTGCCAAGCGTGGTGACGGTGAAATTACGTCAGCAATTTTCAAGATGGCCGTAGCTGACTTTATGCCACCGCAAGAAACACAAATGATCGCCTTCATGGAAATGCTGGCCGTGTTTGAAACTTCACGCCGCTCCATGTTGCCTGACCGCTTCAAGAATATGACACCGCAAGAAGTGCAGCAGCAATTGCAAGTCCTGCGCAACGCGATTTAAATTTTATCCATATCCAGGAGAAAACCATGTTTCCATTTTTCGCACCGCAATCCCTGAGTGATAGCGCTGTTATCGCTGCCAGCAAAATCATGTTGCAGGTAGCAAAAACAGATGGCATCCACCCCGCGGAAGTTGCCCTGATCAAGAGTTTTTACGAAGGCAGCATCAGTGCGGCAAGCCACCCTTCTTTCGATGAAGTATTGGCTGCATCTGCAGATTACACACTGGCAGCTACAGATTTTTCTAATGAGCAAGAACGTGAAATGGTCGTGGCATTGAGTGTCATGACAGGCTTCGCCGATGGTACATTCAGTGATGCTGAAACAGCGACAGTGCGCGCCATTGCTGCCAGTTTGAATGTCGCACCCGCTCGTTTTGATGAAATCAATGAAACCATCAAAGACCACATGCTGGCACAATTGTCCCATTTGCCAGATGCCGGATCAGTGGCTGTAGTGGCAAAAGAATTGGGCTGATTATTTTTCTATATCGCATGCCTGCTGTTGCATTCTGCGCTTAAAGTCCCTCCAGTGAAAGCTTGGAATGGTGATGGGTATTCGTAGCAATTTCATTGCCTTCAATTGATCGAAGTCCATCTCCATGCACAAAACTGAGGGCTGGATGTATGAGCTCACACCCGAAGTAAGCGCATGGCCGTAAACGCAAAAAGCCCACCAAGGGTGGGCATTCCATTCATTCCGGCAAACTGACAATAACCTATGCTATCTGCATAGTGCCACTGTTTGGTGCATCACCCGTGCTATCTGCGCGGTGCAATGTGGGGGTGTTTGCCTGTTCCTGCTGGTCCGCTATAGTTCGGTCCACGACAGGAGGTACCACGAATGAGATCCTTCAACACTTCACTACACCATTTCCCGGTTCGCATGTCATGCAAATCCAGCCGGTGAGAATGAAGGCGCTTTGGAGTAGGCTGAGCTTACTCTGCGGTCTTGTGCACAGG
>NZ_JBMPPJ010000022.1:0-98818 GCF_049339865.1 Undibacterium sp. TC9W
TGTTAAAGAACCTAAATCTTTTCTACCCTACCAGACCATCTTCTGATCCAGCTTTGCGTCGCAGCGTTGTGTGCGTCAGCAGCAGAGAAACGAGATTATGAAGCACTTATTCGCCGCTGTCAACACCTGCAACTCTTTTCGTTTTGTTTCGTTCTTGCGAACGACTTAAACTGTTGCAAACTATTCACAGCACCAGATCTTTCCGCAGCATTTACTTCTCCGCTCAATCTCTGGCTTTGCTTCTCTTCTCGCCCGCTCTTCAGCGGGAGGCGAACTATAGCAAACTTCCTCACCCCTTTGCAATACCCTGGCGTAAATTATTTAGGGCGTTTGTAGAAAAGCAAAAGGGTGCGCTGCGCGCACCCTTTTGCTTTCTTATTATTTATGGATATGTCTGTGAACGGGCATCACGACTCATCCTCCCTGCCACTCCACCGCGCCGCTCATAGGCGGCTTAGATTCTGTCGATACAAAGCATGCTTCGTGAAACCCCGACCCCATCCCCTTGAAGGGAAGGAGTTTGCACGGCTTTGCAAAATTCTCTCAGTAATACAAAATTGATTTCACATACCTGGTTAACAACGGCTTTCCTCACAAGGAAATCCGTATATCAATGCACATGCGGGTAAAATAGCGGATTCATCAAACCACTAACACAACATCTGCCTATGTATATATATGCAGATCATTTGTCATTAGTGTTATCCGGACCGAATTTATGTTGCGCATTACCGATTTACAACTCCCGCTTGACCATGCCGAAGACGAGCTGAAAGTAGCCGTGCTGAAGGAATTGGGGATAACAGAAAAAGAACTGATTAATTTTACGGTGTTCCGTCGTAGTTATGATGCGCGTAAAAAGACCGCGATCATTTTGATCTACACAATAGATGTAGAGACGACGAATGAAGCTGCCTTGCTGGCCAGCCACAGAAACCGCACGAAATTATCCGAGACGCCTGATACGACCTATAAGTTTGTCACGCATGCGGATGGCAAGCCATTTAAACGCCCGGTTGTGATTGGCTTTGGGCCATGTGGCTTATTTGTTGCGCTGCTGCTGGCGGAAATGGGTTTTAACCCTATCGTGCTGGAGCGCGGCAAGACTGTGCGTGAGCGCACCAAGGATACCTGGGGCCTGTGGCGCAAACGTGAATTGAAACCAGAATCGAATGTGCAGTTTGGTGAAGGTGGAGCCGGTACTTTTTCTGATGGCAAGTTATATAGCCAAATCAAGGACCCCAAGCATTATGGCCGCAAGGTATTGACCGAGTTCGTCAAGGCCGGTGCGCCAGAAGAGATCATGTATGTCAGCAAGCCGCACATAGGCACCTTCCGTCTTGTGAAGATGATAGAAGAAATGCGCCAGAATATAGAGGCGCTCGGCGGCGAAATACGCTTCGAGCAAAAAGTGACGGACATCGATATCGTTGATGGCAAGGTTCAGGGTGTGCAACTGAATGATGGTGAATATATGGAGACTGCCCACGTTGTGTTGGCGATAGGCCATAGCGCGCGCGATACATTCAAGATGATTGCGGATCGTGGCGTGTATGTAGAAGCAAAACCGTTTTCTATCGGCTTCCGTGTAGAACACCCACAATCTGTCATCGACAAGGCGCGCTTTGGCCCGAACGCAGGCAACAAGATATTGGGTGCGGCAGATTACAAGCTGGTGCATCACGCCAAAAATGGGCGCTCTGTGTATAGCTTCTGTATGTGTCCTGGTGGGACGGTTGTGGCTGCGACATCTGAACCTGGCCGTGTTGTGACGAATGGCATGAGCCAGTATTCGCGCAATGAGCGCAATGCAAATTCGGCTATCGTTGTTGGCATTACGCCGGCAGATTATCCTGGCAATCCATTGGCGGGCATAGATTTGCAAAGGGCGCTCGAAGAGAAGGCCTATGAAGTTGGTGGTGGTAACTATAATGCGCCTGGCCAATTGATTGGCGACTTTTTGGCGGCGCGCGCATCCACCGAATTGGGTACGGTAGAGCCATCCTATAAACCTGGCATTACCTTGTGCGATCTCGCGACGGTACTGCCTGAATTTGCGATCACAGCCATACGCGAAGCCCTGCCGGAGTTTGAGAAAAAGATCAAAGGCTTTGCAATGAAGGACGCAATTTTGACTGGTGTGGAAACCCGCACGTCTTCCCCTATCCGTATCAAGCGTAATGACGACGATTTGCAAAGCTTGAACACCCGAGGCCTGTTCCCGGCAGGTGAAGGTGCTGGCTATGCCGGTGGTATCTTGTCTGCGGCAGTAGATGGTATCCGGGTTGCGGAAGCAGTTGCCCTTGACATCCAAGCAAACACTTAAAAGAATGAAGCAGATATAAAAAATGGCAAAAACGAATTCGTTTTTGCCATTTTTTGCAGATGCTTTAACCTAAAAGATCTTCCAGCCCCGCGCTCAACTCTGCCAACGGCGGCATTTCTTCAAGAATAAGCTCTGGCTTGATACCCAGTTTTTTTGCTATTTCTACTGGGAAAGTGGCTTCGCGCTCTTCTTTCGAATAATGACTTTCCTCTCCTCTTGCACACCAGGAAGCAATGTGAACGACCGCACCTATCTGATCAAACTCTGATTGCTGCAGTGGTTCGCCGCAAGCCTTGATGGCAGTGGCAAACGTGTCAGGGAAGCGCCAGCGCTTGGACAACTCAGCACCCACATCAAAAAAATCATAACCAAAGGATGTGCGCTCGACATCTGGCCTGCGTGGGTCCAAAGGACCGGCAGTTTTATCGACTTGCAGCATTTGCTCTGGCATGCCTGCATGCATAACCAACTGGCCTATCGCGTGCATCAAACCAACAGTAAAGGCAAAGTCCGAATTGCAATGGGCTTTTTTGGCCAGCCATTTTGATACGACAGCAGTATGCAGACTATAACGCCAGAACTGCTTCAGATCTACCCCAGGCATAGCTTTGAAACCGCTGGTTAAACCGCTGCTGACCACCAAAGTACGTACGGTCATGAAACCCAGCATCAGCACAGCATCATCAACCGAACCGACGGTCCTTGATGCATGATAATAAGAAGAATTTGCCAGGCGCAGCAGTTTTGCGCTGAGGACCTGGTCTGCAGACAGCTTGCGGGCAATCTCGTCTATGGAGACATCGTCATTATTAAAACTGTCGATGACTTCCTGGACGACTTTGGGTATCGATGGCAAAGCATTTTGCTGCTGAAACAGATTCTCGATTTTCATAGGGCATCTCCTTTGGGGATGTAGATACAAGAGGTCTATGTCTCTTATTATTTCCGGAAATTGATACACCTTCAGCAAATTCCCTGAACAAACAGGAAGAATGCGCATTGCTATCAAAAATCATACTCTGATATTGGTTTTTCAGAAATGCTTTTTTGTTGCTTGCAGCGCTTAACTCAAGATTGCTAACAATTGAAGTCTCAAACAATATTTGACACGACACTTTTCTACATGCGCAAATGTAATTTGTTACTTTCGTGTCAGCTTACTTTTTGACTTGTTTCTTTGCTTCACTTCAGTGCGTACATGGTGGTAAAGTAGTTTAGAGTAATGTAGGACAGGTTTTGGAACAGTTCATCCAGTCAGAGCCAGCAGCCAGGAGACGCATCATGCAAAATGCCATAGAACTCGCAACAAAAGTCGGTGAAGAACTCAAATCCAGGAAATTGATACTTAGCATCGCCGAATCCTGCACGGGTGGCGGGGTTGCCCATGCCATTACAGAAATTGCCGGGTCGTCAGAATGGTTTGATTGTGGCTTTGTGACTTATTCCAATTCGTCCAAGACGGAATTGCTCGACATACCAGCAGCGCTGATAGCTCAACATGGTGCAGTCAGCGAAGAAATTGCCGCCGCCATGGCGCAAGGTGCCCTGGCTAATTCTGAAGCCCATTTATCCTTATCCACCACTGGCATTGCCGGGCCTACCGGAGCTGTTCCTGGCAAACCTGTAGGAACCATTTGCTTTGGTTGGGTAGTCGGCGGAATCCCCCATACCGAAAGGCTGGTATTTGCAGGTGACAGAAAATCAGTCAGGGAGCAAACTGTCGTTCATGCCCTGGATAAATTACTCAGGTATATCAAGGAGTTATAAAATTGCTGACTGCACTGCCGGCAACTGTGGATGCGCCTCAGCATCAGTCATCAGGATCAGGTTTGGCCGCGCATGGTAGTCGCCTGCATATCTTGCTGGTCGATGACGATGTAGAAATTGCAGCCTTGCTCAGCAACTACCTGGGGAAATTTGATATAAGTTGTGTTGCAGTGCAAGACGGCGTGGCCATGCGTGCGGCACTGCAGTCACATAATTTTGATGTGATTTTACTGGACTTGATGCTGCCAGGTGAAGATGGCCTGAGCCTGCTACGCCAGCTGCGCCGCCATGCCAGTACACCAGTCATCATGCTGACTGCCCGCGGTGAATTTGCCGACAAGATACAGGGTCTGGAATCAGGCGCTGACGACTACCTGATCAAACCCATCGATACCCGTGAACTGGTCGCCCGTATACAAAGCGTCACCAGACGCGCCCATACATCGGCAAAACAAACGCAAGAAGCGACGGAGAGCAGAGCGACAGAAATACGCTTTGATGCCTGGGTATTGAATTTGCCGGCGCGACAATTGTGCAGTCCCGATAAATTGATTGTTCCACTGTCAAATGCAGAATTCAGGCTCTTGCTGGCCTTTCTTAAAAGACCGGGGCAGATACTCAGCCGTGACCAGTTGATCGATTTTGCGCACAACAAATCGACTGAAGTCTTTGACAGGAGCATAGACTTGCTGGTGTCGCGCCTGCGCCAAAAACTGGGGGATGATCCCCGCCACCCTGCCCTATTAAAAACCATACGTGGCGAAGGCTATTTGTTTAACGCCAGCGTGCCATGAACAAGCTGCTGCGCGATACCATCTTCAGCCGCCTGTTTGGCCTGGCCATGGCTGCGGTAGTCATAAGTCACATCATCACCTTTATCCTGCTATTTGTTTTTCTGGGTGATCACCGTCCACCGCCCCCACCAGCGCATATGCCACAACATCATCCGGGTGGCATCTTGCATGGCCCTTTCCTGGGTTTTTGCCTGAGCATGGCCATACAATTGCTCTTGCTGGCGATCGCGGCCTGGGCAGGTTCGCGCAGTCTGGCGCGCCCCATGCAACAACTGGCAGAAGCGGCAAGCAAGCTGGGGAAACACAAAGAACCTTTGGCGATTCCAGAAACAGGGCCGGCAGAAGCACGCCAGAGTGCCCGGGTCTTTAATCAGATGCAAGAACGCCTGTTCCAGCAAATGGAAGAGAGGGAACGCTTCCTGGCTGCGGTTTCCCACGATTTGCGTACGCCATTGACACGTATAAAACTACGCATAGAGCAACTGCACAATGAAGCAGGTGAAAAACTGCTCGACGATGTAGAAGAAATGCGCCTTATGCTGGACGCTACCCTGAATTACCTGCGTGGCAGCGAAGAGTCTGCGCAAATGCTGGATGTCACATCATTGGCGGCCGCCATTGTCGATAATATGCAGGATGAAGGCAAAGCTGTCAGCATGCATGGCGAGGCCCGCCCTCTGATGGCTCTGCCGAATGAACTGAGACGCTGTATCAGCAATCTGCTGGAAAACGCGATTGCCTATGGCAAAACTGCACTGATCAGTTTGTATGATAGCCAACATGAATTGTTAATCATTATTGAGGATCAGGGTCCTGGCATACCAGAAGCTGAACTGGAAAAGGTATTCGCCCCGTTCGTCCGCCTGGCTGTTTCCAGAAATAGAAATACTGGTGGTGTTGGCCTGGGGCTCAGCATTGCCAGGGAAATCGCCAGACGCCACCAGGCCAGCCTGATACTAAAAAACCGCCCAGGCAATCAAGGCTTGATGGTGGAATTACGCCTGCCAAGGAACTGAGCTCCTCTTTGTGTCAAAGCCGATACAAAGCTGACACAAGCAGGCAACATGTGGATGCGACACTTCAGATCACGACAACGCATGACTGAAGGAGAGCGCGATGAGCAGCATCATTGGAGTAAGTGGAAGTTCTGGCAGCTATTTCCCGCAAACTGGCGGCACCCAAAGACGCGAACGTGATACCAGCAAGATAGCGGAAAATGTGTTTTCCAAGCTTGACACCAAGAACCAGGGCTATCTTGAAGTCTCGGATCTGGAAAGTGCTTTTGGCAATATTGCATCATCGACATCTACCAGTACGACTGGCACCGCCAGCACTAGCAGCAGTGACAGCAGCACAAGTTCTGCCAATGCCAGCGGCAATAGCGCCAGCATCAATGACTTGTTCAAAAAACTCGATAGTGATGGCGATGGCAAGGTCACCAAAAGCGAGTTTAGCGATGGCATCAAAAAACTCGGCGATGCCCTGGAAACACAATTCAATGCCAGACGCACCCGAGGCGCAGAAGGATCGAGACCGCCCCCACCTCCGCCACCAGGAGGTGGTGAAGGTAGCGACCAGGGCCTGGATAAAACCCAGCTGACGGACTTATCGACAGAAGTGGGGAAAACCAATAGCAGCGCCGGTGCAGCACTGAGCCAGGTGGCGCAGAATTTTGACGCTGCCGATACCAACCAGGATGGCAAGGTCAGTCTGCAGGAAACCCTGGCCTACCTGGAAAAAGCCAGTACTACACAGACGAGCAGCACGTCCACCACGACCAGTCCAACCGCCACTACCAGTACAAGCAGCTACAGCACAAGCAGCAGTTCTGGCAGCACTGGCAGCGCATCGGATGGTACGACCAGTTCGGTGACAGGTAGCAGCAGTACCAATACCGATGCAGCCCTGTTCAACAAAGCGCTGCAGTTATTGCGTGCCTATAGTTCACCACCAGCCAACGCCAGCAGTCAAAGTATTTCCGTCAGCGCATAAAGACAAAAGGCACATGTAAATCATGTGCCTTGATGTTTTATAGCCAAAAGATTACTTACTATTCCCGGTTCTGCATCAATAACTCATTGATAAGCACAGACTCTATCTTGTCAGTCTGCAGGGCTGAATTCAAGCCGGATTTGAGTTGCGCCCTGACCGTGTCAAAGCCTTCTTCACTATGCAAATCGTCAGGATCAATCTTGGCAAATTCGATTTGAAATATACTCGTCAATATTTTCTTGTTTTCAAATAACCATTCCTTATCCTCAGTGCGGACTTGTATTGTGACTTGCATACGCACCACTTGCCCATTCAGATTGGCGACTTGCTGCGGCAAGACATAATAGCTGAGTCCGGCTGCATTGCTGCCTACACTACGGATATAGAAAAAAATCGCCAGCAAGATTGCAAAGCCAAACAACACGATGATGGCCGCATAGAGGCCAAAACGATCTTTGGCCGCGCCAGGCTTTTTCGATGTCTTTTTGGCAAGTGCCGCTGTGCGGGAGATGGATGCCGACGCAGCATTGATCGCAGAACTGGGGCCGGTACTAATTTTAGCCGCTGCCCCCTTTGCCTGGACGGCAGAGGTAGCTTGTCCTGCCTCAAAATCCAGAGCACTGCCTGTTTTTTGGGGTTCACTGCCATCTATCGCTTCAAAGTCCAGCTGTGCACTGAGCAAGCTGGCCTTTGACCTATCCTTAGACATAACTACCTCTTATAGCTTGCAGATGTCCATACACTCAACACACTGATCGTGCATTTAATTTCCAGGTGGAAATTTTAAAGAATGGAAAGCATAGCCCATATTTTACCCAAATTCATCAAATTCCAAGGCAAGCTGGCGAAAAAAATGCAGCTTCAAATTTTGTTTTTATGGCATGTTGATGCTGTTTTTTTGCAATCCACTTTCTACTACCCGCATTGCGTTAATGTAACCCGGATACCGGAATTTAAATGCTTCGTTACAAACTAAGGGTGTAAATAGCCAGCCAACTTCGCTATCATGACGACATTCCCCCGCACTAGCTTGACAGGCATGACCAATCCCACAACTCCCAAAATCAGAAATACCAGCATAGACAATATCAAGGCTGTCTTGATATTTTTAGTCGTGTTTGGCCATCTGATAGAAATTTACGTGGGCGAAGATCATGTTTTGCGTTCCATCTGGATTTTTGTTTACTCCTTCCACATGCCCATGTTTGCCCTGATGTCAGGCATGTTTTCCAAGGCCAGTTGGGATGATAAAAATGCCACGCAGCTGATTTCGACAGTGCTGGTGCCTTTGATAGGCTTTGAGATTATTTATGAAGCAACCGAATTCGCCCTGAAGGGTACAGGCAGTGTCTATGCTGGACTGGTCGCGCCTTACTGGATGCTCTGGTATTTGCTGAGTTTGTTGTGCTGGCGCCTGTTACTGCCATTATTTTCGCGCATGCAATTTGGCGTCATGCTCGCGCTTGCCCTGTCTCTGGCCGGCAGCTATTCTGAGCATGCAGGCTATTTCCTCGGCATCTCACGTACTCTGGTCTTCTTCCCTTACTTCTTGTTAGGCTGGAAACTTGGCCCTGAAATATTCAATGTGAAGAAAAAAGAAAGACTGGTGATCAGTGCGGCAGTAGTGATCGCTGCATTCATTGCTGCTTTTATGCTGAAGAGTGATTTTGATTACCGCTGGTTCTATGGCAGTTACTCTTTGCACAGACTGGAAATGGCCAACCTGACGGGCAGCATGTATCAGTTACTGCAGTATGCAGTCTCAACGGTAATCGGATTGTCCGTCCTGTATTTGCTGGCGCAAAAAGACCTGCGTATGGCACAGATAGGTAAACGTTCTATTTATGTGCTGGTGTGGCATGGGATGGCATTAATCATATTGCAAGAAACTGGTGTATTGCGCGCCATTTTCAAGCATGAAAATACTGTAGCCCTGGCGGTTTCAGTTGTGGTTTCCATGGCTATCACATGGGTATGCGCGCATGAAAAAACTGAAACCCTGACCAAGCGCCTGATCCTTGCTCCACTTGCGTGGCTGCTGATCCCTCAAGCGGCCAACAGGCCAGCGGGACTGGTAATAGACGCTCAGGATGCCCAGAAAAATCCTGTCCAGCAAGAGCCTTGAATCTGTACTGATACGCGAATCCGTGTCAGTAGTGCTGCACTTGCTCAGTCATGCGATCTTGCCTGTATTTTGCCTTCATCGAACTGCTGTGGATTCTTACCTGAGATGCCGCAATAGAACTCACGTATTTGTACCATATCGGCTTCAATATCACCGCTCACGGCAAACATTTTGCCTATACCACCTGCCTTGCGTTTGAAGTCAAGATAACCAAGCGCGATCGGCACACCGGCACCAAATGCGATATAGTAAAACCCTGTTTTCCAATGACTGACCTTACCCCTGGTACCCTCAGGTGGCACGATGACAGTCAATCTTTGATTGGCATGGAAGGCATCTACCGTACCCTGCACCAAGTTGCCAGATTTACTACGGTCGACCGGAATACCGCCCAGCCAGCGCATAATATGTCCCAATACTGGCGGAAACAGACTGGACTTACCCATCCAGTAAACGCGCAGACGCAAGGCAAAACACACCATCAGAGTCACAGGAAAATCCCAGTTGCTCGTATGCGGAGCAGCGATCAGGACGTATTTTTGCTCGACAGGAACGATACCTTCGACCTTCCAGCCAGCCAACTTGAGTCCTATGACGGACAACCAGCGCATGAAGGTATTAATGATGGGAGTTTCAAAAATGGTAAGATGCATGCCGTAAGTCTTTGATAAGAAAAGAGAATTCTGCCTTCTCTTCAAGCAAGCGGCATTATAGTGAGCAGTAGCAACTATAGGAACTAAATATCGGCTTTTTTTAGATTAATTAACGAAAGCGATATCAAAACGGGCTATCAAGTCTTGACCCAGCTCACGATTTGTTGCCATTGCGGCAAGTCTTTTTCCACTCTGGATGGAGCAACATCCCACAAGGTGGCGCCATGGGCCGCGAGTTGTATGTAGTTTTGTGTATCCCTCAAAAAACCCAGGACGGGCAAGCCGAGTTGCCCCACATAGTGCTCAAGCTGCTCGGCTGCCTTGCTGCGGGTATTTACGCGCATGCCGAGTATGCCAATCTGGTAGCCATTTTTTTTATGCTGGGACAGGCTTTTCAAAAATTCTTCAGTGGCCAGGATATCAAAAATCGATGCCTGCAAGGGCACGATGATCTTATCGGCGGATTTCAACACCATGTCGAGCTTGCTGCCTACCAGTCCAGCGGGAGTATCGAGCACAACATGGGTAGTGCCTTTGGGCGGTTTCAGGACATTGCCGTCAGCAATATCCCAGGGCTGGATTTGCGGCAGATTTTGTGGTCGCAATGTCAACCAGGTGCGGGAAGACTGCTGCACATCGGTATCCCCCAGCATGACTTTATGACCATGCGCAGCAAAATAGCCAGCCAGGTTGGTAGCCACCGTGCTTTTACCGACGCCCCCTTTGGGATTGACAATTGCAATGACAGGCATGTCCGCTCCTTTTGACAGTGTAAGAACTACAGCATCTGATCAGATTATCCATATTAACCAGAAGATAGCAAGACTTCATCTGATCAGAGCATACACAACACCATCTGAAACCTGTCAACACCGTCAAAATGTTCAGGCAGGCACCAGTAAATCCAGCTGCTCAGGAGTCAGATAACACCACTCGCCCACTTCCAGCTCCAGTGAGGCCAGTGTCAATTTACCTATGGCAGTGCGTTGTAAGGCAGCACAATGATTGCCTGCGGCTGCCAGCATGCGTTTGACTTGATGGTATTTGCCCTGCTCCAGCACGATTTCGAGCAGATGTTCCCCCAGCTTTTGGCAGTGTATGGCCGCCAATGGCTCTGGTTCATCGTGCAGCTTGACACCCTTTAGTAATAAATTTACCAGCTCTTCAGTCACCGGCTCAGCGGTGGTGGCCTGATAAATTTTGGGCACATGACGTTTGGGTGAAGATTGCGCATGGATAAATGGACCATCGTCAGACATCAGCAACATGCCGGTCGTGTCATGGTCAAGCCGCCCTACAGGCTGCACATCGCGCCAGCTGAATTGCTCAGGCAAAAGTGTCAATACGCCGGGATGATGGCTGGGCTTGCGCGAACATTCAAAGTTAGCCGGTTTGTTGAGGACGATATATACGCGCTCGCGGTATTCCCAGTCTTCTTCAAAGATATGAAATTGCAAACCCTGAGTTTCAAAACTTGTTTTGACGTTGCGTATCACTTCGCCATTGATGGTAACTTCACCATCTTCTACCAGGTCGCGGCAATATTTGCGGGTTCCAAATCCTTGCGACTGCAGGATTTTATCTAAGCTTAATTTTGTCATGCCGCGACTTTATCAGATGTAGTACTCGCCCCGCTAGTGTCCGTACTGTCAATGAACCTCGGCGACATCTTCGTCGGCCATCTTTGGTTCCAGCGGCAAGCTGATTTTAAAGCAGGTTCCCTTGCCGACATCGCTCTCAACCACGATATTACCGCCCAGAATACCCGTCACCAGGTTATAGACAATATTGAGACCCAGGCCACTGCCTCCCAGACCCAGACGAGTCGTGAAGAAGGGATCAAAAATGCGCCCCAGATTGCTTTCTGGTATGCCTTTACCATTGTCGCGCACGGTTATTTCGACGAAACTCTCATCAAAAATACGCGCCGTGATACTGACTGTACCGCGATAATCGCCATCAAAACCATGGATAAAGGCATTGTTGATCAAATTGGTCATGACCTGGCCCAATGGCCCCGGATAACTATCCATCATCAGCTTGGGCGGGACACTATGAACAACATCGTGACGGGTCTTGCGTATGGTAGGCCCCATGGTCAGAATCAACTCAGACAACATTTCATCCAGCGCAAAGACGCGGCGGTTGGCACTGGTTCTATCGACCGCAACCTGCTTGAAGCTGATCACCAGTTCAGATGCCTTGCTCAGATTGCGCAAGAGTAAATCGGCACCGGTCTTGGCATTTCTTAAATATTCTTCCAGCACAGAGCGGCGCAAGCCTTTGTCAAATTCAACCATTACAGCATCGGTGTGCTGGGCGAGCGTGCTGGCTACGGTAACACTGGTGCCTATGGGCGTATTGAGCTCATGTGCAACACCTGCGACCAGGGAACCCAGCGCCGCCATTTTTTCTGTCCTGAGCAATTCGCGCTGGGCGCGTTGCAGGTTTTCAAGCACGATGGTCAGTTCACTGTTGGCCGCTTCCAGCGCCTGGGTGCGTTCAGAGACCCGCCTTTCCAGCGTGGTATTCATATTGCGGATTTCCTGCTCATTCTGGCGTTTTTCGGTAATGTCTTCCTGCACCAGGATAATCAGGGGTTCATTACCGAGCCTGATCATACGCCCCGACACCTGGCAGAGAATGATTTTTTCTTGCTGACCACAAGTCAGCCAGGCTTCATAATCGTGGATTTCACCATCGCGTTCTATGATGCGTAATATCTCCGCGAAATCAGCTTCGTTGCGCCACAGCGCTTTCTGCGTTTCGTTGTCCCCGAGAACTTCATCATGCGACCAGTAAAACTGCCTGACCCAGGCATCATTGACGTCGATCATGCTGTAGTGCTGGCTTTTTCGCAGTACCGTCATGGCAACGGGTGATGCCTGGAAAATACCGATGAACTTCTCTTCGGTCACCTTCAGGGCCTGCTCAGCGCGTAAGCGCTCGTTGAGTTCTTGCTGCAGGGTGATATTTTGCGCTTCGCGCTCCGTAATCAAACGCCCCAGGTTCAGGCGCATCTTGTCCAGGCCCTGCGCCAGATTACCAATTTCATCCTGTCTTTCCCATTCCAGCGGCTGATCCAGTTTGCCACGCGCCAGCCGCCCGGTCGCCAACTGCAATTCCATGATAGGCCTGACAATACGGCGCTCAAACAATAGCCAGATCAGGATAAAAGAAAACACGACCTGCACCAGCAAGGCCACCCCCAGCTTCAGGAAGTCTGCCCATAGTTCTTTTTCTATGTGCTCGGTAGTCAGCTCCAGCATGACACTGCCGATGACCTTGGTCTCCAGCAGGATGGGGCGTTCTTCGCGCAATAGTTTGGCGCCCTCTTTCTTGAATTTGCTGCTATAGGCAAAGACGGACCTGGATTCGTCCAGCACTTCGACGCTGACCACTTCGGGGTTGCGCATGACGGCTTGTATGAATTGATTGGCGACCGCCTTGTCGAGCGTCCAGACCGGCACTGCCATGCCGCGTGAGAGCATATCGGCATATTGCGACATGGGATTGCGTACACGCAGTTGCAACTCCCGCTCATACCTGTCCTGCACCAGAAAGCGCCCCAAAACAATCGCGGGCAATACGATGCCAACTACAACGCCGATAATAAGAATTTGTCGGAGGGAGAGTGTACGCAATGGTTTACCTGTTATTTGCAGCGGTTACTTCAATTGTTGCTTGCGCCACAATTGTATATTTGCCGCGATGAGTTTATTCATCACGTTTTGCTTGTCCAGTTTGTACACTGCCTTGGCAATACGGCCACGCATCTCCGGCGTATTGCAGGCTGATTTATGGGACAGGGTCAAATATAAATTTTCGTTTGTAATCGGTGGCGTAACGGTTTTCAAGCCAGTGATATTCAGCTTGGCGACATAGGCCAGGCCTGGGTCTTCTTCATAAATCAGGTAATCAGCACGGGACAGGCTGAGCATCTTCAAAGCCTGCTCAAGGCTGGGCACCATGGAAATCTTCAGTGACTCTTTGGCATAACGGTCAAAGTCTTCGCCAAAGCTGTTATTAATCACCGTGACACCCTGCTTGCCAGCAAGGTCAGCCCATTTCTTGTATGGCAAATTATAATTATTTCGGGTCCAGATGACCGTCCGTGTTTCACGAAAGGCCGGGTAGAAATAATCCATGTATTCCAGTCTTGGCAGGGTAAAAAATGCGCCTGCCAGCAAATCTACACGTCCCAGCTTGGCCTCTTCCTGCACTCTTCCCCATGGGCCTACATATTTAATGTCTATAGGTATGCCAATTTCTTTGGACAATAACTGCATCCACTCTGCATTTGCACCTATCAGGCGGTTTTCATCTTCAGGATCGCGCCACAGATAAGGTGGATATTCAGGATTACCAGTTGCCAACAGGCTCTTGCAAGACTCATTGGCATGCGCTGCTGAACTAAACGCTGCCATCAACAACAATGCCGCACAGCAGAACAGCTGCAACAGGACATTATTTGAAGGACTGGCTTCGCAAGTATCAAGCTTCATGGCACGACCTTCTCGGCAAGAACGTGAGGGGATGGATGCCTAAGTCTAACTGCTGGAATTAGGCTTGGCAAGAAAGTAGTTGTGAAGGAGGAACGATTTCCAAAAAGAAAATAATTCCTCCAAATCCTGACTATAAGTGCAAGATTTTTACCACTTTGAAATCAGGCAGAATAAGGACTTCCCTGACACAGCAATCCTTTTCTATATGATATGAAGTTTAGCGCCTGACGACAGAATTACCATTACTTCTGACTGCATCGCCAGACAACAAGCCAGGGTCATGGTCAAAAGAATAGGTCTGCTTGTTGCCATTATCAAAAGCGACAGTCACATTCCATACCTTGGTTGTTTTTACTTTTTGTTCTATCTTGTGCCCGGCCAGCGCACCACCGGCAGCACCGGCTATCGTGGCCAGATCACGACCAGTTCCGCCACCAACCTGGTTGCCCAGCAAGGCACCGGCAACGCCGCCAGCAATCACACCGAGGGCACCGCCCTCACCTTCCTTATCCACAACTGCAACTGCAACAACCTTGCCGCAATCAGGGCAAACCGGCTCATTCCTGGCATTGGCTGGTGCAGATACAGGTCTGCTACTCATATTTTGTTTGGCAACAGCCAGCGCTGTATTGTATTCAGTCTTGGCATCACGCAGACACTGCATTCTGGCCGAGGAACTGCCAGCATCAGCACACAGCCTTTTATCGTCGTTGTATCTTTGCGTGGCACGTTTGCTGTCTGCAGCGTATTGTTGTTTGGCCGTCATATTCTGTGCAAATGCACCCGTCACGGCAGTTAACATCAAGCTGGCCAGGAACAATTTTTTATTCATTTACTACTCCTCAGTTAATCAAAGTTCAGTATCGCATTGCGAAACATATATACATTAACGACCTGGGCGAGAAATCGATGACTTAAATCACAATAGTTGACAGTTACATATTAGAGCAGAACGAAAGAAATATCTCTGTAACATAAAAAAACCCGCCAGACGGCGGGTTTCATTGGCAAGCCCAAGGGCCTTGCAATCATTTGAAAAGAAAATCAGAGCCTTGCCTTGATCAGCTTGCCCAGTTTTTCTATACCCTCATTGATACGCTCTGGCGACACAGTCACGAAGGACAGGCGCAAGGTATTTTTTGCAGGGTTGTTTGCATAGAAAGGGCCGCCTGGCACAAAAGCGACATTTTGCTGGATTGCTTCATCCAGCAATTGCTTGCTGTCCATGTGTTCTGGCAGGGTGACCCAAATGAACATGCCGCCTTCAGGCTTGGTCCATTGCACACCTTCAGGGAAATGCCTGCTCATGGCATCCAGCATGGCGTTACATTGCTTTGCGTAAAGAGTGCGTATGGTCGGGATGTGTTCACTCAGGAAACCATCCTTGATGACTTCATACACCACCATCTGCGTCAATTGGGCTGTATGCAAATCGGCTGCCTGCTTGGCTTGTTCGAGTTTGCGTATTAGCGGTGTAGGGCCAACAACATAACCGAGGCGTATGCCTGGCGTCAGCACCTTGGAGAAAGAACCCATGTAGATCACACCACCCGGGTTCATGTTCAGCATTTTTGGCAAAGGCTCGCCGCTATAGCACAGATCACCATAAGGATTATCTTCGACCAGCGGGATGCCCATGCGTGCGCAGGTTTCTACCAGTTCATAACGGCGCTCTACCGACAAGGTACGTCCGGTAGGGTTCTGGAAGTTAGGCAAGGCATACATCAGACGTGCGCCTGCGCCTTTGGCGGCGACAGAAGCGGGGATCAGGCCATGGTCATCAGTATCCACCGATTCAAACTCAGGGCGATACACAGAAAAAGCCTGCAAGGCACCGAGGTAGCTCGGTGTTTCCACCAATACCTTGCTGCCTTCATCCACCAGTACTTTGCCCAGCAAATCCAGGCCTTGCTGCGAACCCGAGACCATCATGATCTGGTCAGGCAGGATTTTTGAATCATTGGTAGATAAAGAGTCGGCCAGAAATTCACGCAAAGGGGCATAACCGTCAGTGGGGCCGTATTGCAGTGCTGACTTGCCTTGTTGTGTCAGTACCTTGTCAAAGGCAGCGCGCATGCGCTCTACCGGGAAAGTTTCTGGAGATGGCAAACCGCCCGCGAAAGAAATCACTTCAGGACGCATGGTCACTTTTAAAATTTCCCTGATGGCAGAGCTTTGCAACTGCTCGGCGCGGTCAGAAAATTTCCACTCTATGGGGCTGGGATTCTCAAGTTTCATGCTGGTCTCACTATCTCTCGGTTGGGATTGCCATCTCGGGCAAGTTTATTGTTTTATAAAATTCAGGCGATCTCGACGATCATTTCAATTTCTACACAAGCACCCATAGGGATTTGGGCCACGCCAAAGGCAGAACGCGCATGCTTGCCTTGCTCACCAAAGATTTCACCGATGAGTTCAGATGCGCCATTCGTCACCAGGTGTTGCTCGATAAAATCAGGTGTGGAATTAACCAGGCTCATCAGTTTGACGATACGTTTGACGCGGTTCAAATCGCCGCCACAGGCAGCCTGCAAAGTGGCGATCAGATCAATCGCTACCGCACGTGCGGCCAGTTTGCCTTCTTCAGTAGAGATATTTTTGCCCAGTTGACCTACCCATGGCTTGCCATCTTTTTTGGCAATATGGCCAGACAGGAATACGGTATTACCAGTTTGTGCATACATGACGTAGGCAGCAGCGGGTGTCGCCACGGCTGGCAATTCAATATTTAATGCTTGAAGCTTTTCGTAAAATGACATGTCTATTTTCCAGGAAAAAGCGCAGCAGCCCTCACTGATGCACTAGAGATAATTGAATTTTTATTATTATTTTCTGCAAGTTTCAATAATTTGCAGAATTCCAACCCGTATTCAAGCCGATCCCATTTTGATAGGACTTACGCAAAATTGTCCCAGCAAGGCGTCAGCGACGAAGACAGTACTGCGGTACGGCTAGGAGCTGCAACGCAGCTGGGGCAGTTTTGCGTATGTCCTATCATACCAGTCCTCTATTGTAAGCCCGCACCGATGCGATTAACACCCCCTAGTACACAGCGAATGACAGATTAAATTTGGTCGGTCAGTGTTTTGCAAGAAAATCACCGTTGAATATTCATGCGCCGCCCTAGCGCAACGACAATGATCACAGCCAGCGCAAAAAAGATTTCACGGCCAGTTAACACTTCACCCAATATCAGGGCAGCACCCAGCAAACTCAAAAATGGCTGCAGCAATTGCACTTGGCCGACGCGGGCAATACCACCAATAGCCAGGGCCTTGTACCAAAAGAAAAAGCCTATGAACATGGAAAACACTGACACATAGGCAAACCCGGCCCAGGCGCGGCCAGAAGCCTGCACCCCATAATGCCAGCCCAGCCAGGTAGTAACAGGAAATAAAACCGGCAAAGCCAGCAACAAAGCCCAGGAGATAACCTGCTGCCCGCCCATGCTTTGCGACAAGCGTCCGCCTTCGGCATAGCCCATGGCTGCCGCAATAACTGCGATGAACAAGGCTAGGTCGGCAAACTGGAATGAGCCACCACCCTGCATCAGGGCAAAGACGATGACGAGACCACTGCCGAGCACGGCCATCACCCAAAAACCAACAGACGGCTTTTCATTAAAGCGCAAGGCAGCGAACAAGGCGGTTGCCAGTGGCAAGATACCAAGCACAATAGCGCCATGAGAAGCGGGCACATAAGCCATCGCGACAGAGCTGAACAAGGGGAACCCGACCACCACACCCAGCGACGTAATCAGCAAAGGTTTCATTTGTTCACGCTTTGGCAAGCTGGCGCCCTGCATCCATAGCAGCAGGCCAGAGCAGCATGCTGCCACCACGGCCCGCCCCAGAGCAACAAAGACGGGATTAAGCTCTGCCACGGCCATGCGGGTGAATGGCAGGGTCAGGCTAAAAATCATGACCCCTACCAGACCCAGCACCATGCCTTTGTTTTCTTGCTTCAGCATATTGCAGTCGCCTGATTCAGATAAATATTGGACATCAAGAGATCGCATTTCATGATGAAGTTGTCAGCATGGGGTAAAGCGACAAGACCAGCAGCAGGGCCATACCATAATTAAAAATGCGCAGATTACGCTCCACCTTCAGCAAATGCCTGACTTTGGCACCAAACAATGCCCACAAGCCTACGCTGGGCAAATTGATGACCGCAAAAACACCAGCTGCCAGCGCAACGATCCAGAAGCCACTAGTTGCGGGGATATAGGTACTGAAGGCACCGAGCGCCATGACCCAGGCCTTGGGATTGATCCATTGAAAAGCAGCAGCACTCAAGAAACTCATGGGGCCAGCTTTGTGTGCGCCTTCTTGCGTCTTGCTTTCTACGGGCCCGGCATTGGCAATATTCCAGGCCAGGTAGAGCAGATACGCAGCCCCTGCCCATTTCAACACGACATATAACCAGGGGAAAACCGCAAACAGGCCCGCCAGACCCACACCGACTGCCAGTACCAGTATCATGAAGCCGATGCTGATGCCCAGCATATGCGGCAAGGTGGCACGAAAACCAAAGTTAACGCCAGAAGCCAGCAACATCAGATTATTCGGGCCGGGTGTGATCGAAGACACCAGCGCAAACAGGGCAAATGCCATGAGGGTATCAATTGCCATGCTGTTCTCCCCGTCGGTCAAGACTGGAATTCTGTCGTCCGCCCATGTTGTTTCTCCCGTTTTTGCTTTAGTGTTGTGCTATCCTAAACGCAAAAACCGATACAGTACCAATACACTATAAACGATAATATTCGTACTGTAATGGTCAACTATCCATTACAGAACATAGGCAGGAGACATGCAATGCTGACACCCACTTTTTTTATCTCGCGCGATTCTGGTGGCTCACTGGTAGAGCAAATCGTCAATGCCGTAGCCAATCGCATCGACGACAAATTGCTGCGCACAGGCGCGCGCATGCCATCGATACGCCAGTTTGCCGACGAACAGGAAGTATCGCGTTTTACCGTGGTAGAAGCCTATGACAGGCTAGTTGCCAAGGGTTATCTGGAGTCGCGCCGGGGGGCAGGATTTTTTGTGCGCGAACGAGCGTCAATGCTGAACAATGTCCCGACCACGGCACAAATCGCCCCGATCCCCCAAAATCTCGATGTGGTGTGGCTGGTACGCAATATGTTTCGCCAATTGCCACCGCAAAAAATGCCGGGCTCGGGTGTCTTGCCACACGACTGGCTCGATGGCGAACTGGTGGCGAATGGCTTGCGCTCCATCAGCAGGCTGAACCAGAACCTGTTACTGCATTACGGTACCCAACAAGGGTTTTTGCCGCTACGCCAGCAATTGCAGTTGAAATTGGCGGAACTGGAAATTGCCGCCTCACCTGAACAACTCGTCATGACCAGCGGTGTGACGCAGGCACTGGATCTGGTGGCACGAGAATTCACCCAGCCCGGTGACACTATCTTTGTCGATGACCCGGCGTGGTTCTTGATGTTTGGCTCTTTCGCCATCCTGGGCACCAAGGTGATAGGCATACCCCGCCTGCATGATGGCCCTGACGTGGCCAAACTCGCTGAACTGGCAGCAGTGCACAAACCCAAGCTGTATATCATCAACTCGGTCTTGCATAATCCGACCTCGACTTCGCTGTCTGCAGCCAAGGCTTTCCAGGTCTTGAAAGCGGCAGAAGAGCATGACTTCATGATCGTTGAAGATGATGTGTATTGCGACATGCACCCCGGCCCGGCAGTACAGGCAGCCACCCGCATTGCTGCGCTGGACCAGTTGAACCGGGTGATTTATCTAGGTGGTTTTTCCAAATCGCTGGCGGCAAATTTGCGGGTAGGCTTTATCGCGACATCTCCTGAACTGGCGATACGCCTGGCAGACAGGAAGATGTTATCTACTCTGACGACCACAGAAATTGGCGAACGCGTGGTGTATAAAATCCTGTCAGAAGGTCATTACCGCAAGCATGTAGATCGCATAAGGGTAAAGCTGGACGGGGTGCGCGATGACATCACCAAACGTCTTGAGCAAATGGGCATGAAGGTCGATTACCGCACGCCCGCCGGCATGTTCCTGTGGACAGAGACGGGCTGTGACACCAACAAGCTGACCGAGAAAGCCATGGAACAGGGTTACTTGCTGGCACCTGGCAGTTTATTCTCACCGAGCCAGCTGCCCTCCACCAAGATGCGCATCAACATAGCGGCGATGTCTGACCCTGGTGTCTGGGAGTTCTTGAAACGTGAAATCAAATAATTGCTGCAATACTTAATACAACCTAGTGCAGGCTGGCATTGGCCAGCTTGACGCCAAACCAGACAAACATGCTGCCCACTCCACTCGACAAACTGGCAGACAGGCGACGACGCTTGCTGAAATTGCGTGCCAGACGAGAACCCAGGAAAATCAATACCGACAGATAAGTGGTGCTGAATACCATCACGACAATACTGAGTATCAGGAAAGGAATTGCCGGTGTCGGATAATGCGGGTCTATGAATTGCACGAAGAAAGACAGCAAGAACAGGATAGCCTTGGGATTCAACAAGCTGATCACCAGCGCACGCTTGAACGGGTTTTGCATATTGACAGCTGTCGCCTGCGTTTCTGCCACAGTCACTGTCTTGTTACGCCATTTTTGTATGGCAGCCCAGATCAGATTGACGCCCACCCAGGCCAGATAAGCTGCACCTGCATATTTCACCACCATGAACAAAGCCGGATAAGTACGCAAGATACTGGCTGCACCCAGGGCCGTCAGCAGCAGCAAAATACTATCACCGACAAAAATACCCGCGGCTCCCTTATAGCCTTCACGCACGCCACGTGTGGTGGCAACGGCCAATACATATAAAGAATTGGGGCCGGGCAGCAAGACTATGCCCAGCGCACCTAATACATAGGTCCATAAATCGGTGACGCCGTAGAACTCCATTTTCTACATCCTTAAAATTACAGATTAATCTTCGTTGCTTGCTTTGCCATATGCAGCAAATTTATACAGGCACGAGATTAACATTTTGCGGTACTTCCTGCTCGCGTGTGCCAGTGCCCTCACCCGCACGGCGCAGCAGGCTCAATGCAGTATCCCCTTCACGCAAGGTAGCAGTACGGACAGTGGCACTGACTTTCATTTCCTTGCCAGAGACGGAAATCGGCATGGCGACGACCGTGGCACGGGCACGGTCAGCAATTTTGATTGCATCTTCGGCGGAGGCCTCAGGCAAGAGCACAAAGAACTCTTCACCACTGAAACGGGCAACACAATCATAAGCACGCATCGCCCGTTTTACGCGGCGGCTGACTTCGACCAGGATCACATCGCCGACCTGTGGCCCGTGCGTATCGTTGATATGCTTGAAGTCACTCAAATCAAGTACCAGCATGGACAATTGCTTGCCCAGGCGCTGGTGACGCTGCAGCTCAGAGTCGGAGATGCGCATGAATTCTTTCCAGTTGGCGACGCCGGTGACAGGGTCGGTATTTGCCTGTCTTTCCAGTTCATGCTCGGCGCTCAAGAGCTTGCGCCTGTACCTGTGCACGTAGGCAGCAATGGCGTGACCAGTAATGGCTACCGCAGGCATGATCAGCAAAACACTGGCTGCCTGTGAAAAAGTGCCTGATTGCTTATACAACAACAGCAAACAGGATGCTGCGACAAAGAGGAACAGCGGTATCCGCAATATGTTCAAAGCCAAAGGCAGGGAAATGAATGCCATCAGCACCAGCCAGGCATCGACCATGTAATGGCCCAGATAATCACGTGGCAAGCAGATATTGCTGATGAATTGTATCGACAACACCAGAACTATCCAGTGCATCGCATAGCGGTCCAGCCTGGGCACATTCTCTTCCATGCCGTATTGCTTGATCAGCCATAGCGAATAAGAGAATCCGGCAAGCCGCATCAGCAGCAAGACGGCAAGCGGAATATCAAACTCATGGAAGAGTACATCGACCAGTGCCAGCGGCAGGAAAGCCCATAGCATGATGCGGACAACGCGGCGGACTTGCGCCCTGTCTTGTTTGGTGTAATGAGAGCGGTAATTTTCTTCGCTGACGTCTTTATAATTCGTTTGCATTTTTGCACCGTTTTATTTTTCAGCTGCACCTGGCTTTGCCAGTCTGGAGCCTGGTCAGGCAGTTCAATTTTGATCAAAAGTGCATATCTATGCTACATTCTCTCCCTGAACTTTTTAAATTCAGTCCTAACGGAACCAGTCAGACTTAATTATATGCCCCACTTGTACCTGCAAGATGTTAAAGATTGCATAGGCGACACATCAGTGCCGGGCATGTCTGCGTCCATAAAAACACAAGATTTCAACTCAGACCGCTGTTGTTCAAGCTGTTGCTCAAACTGTCACTCAGACTGTTACTCAGACTGTTGTTGAGTCTGCAAAACTGTGTGCAGCAAGGAATGCCCCTGCCTGCCCGTCTTTGCTGAAAAATACCCGCTCTCACGATTTACTACATTCACACTTAGCTATTTTCACAACAAATGGACATACTTCTCTACGATAACTGGGAACGCCGCCTGCGCCCCTTCAGCCCACTGAATAAAGACTGGGTGGGCCTGTACTGCTGCGGACCTACCGTGTATGACTATGCCCATATCGGCAACCTGCGTACTTATCTGTTTGAAGATCTGCTGCGCCGCGCCCTGGAATGGAATGGCTATACCGTGCGCCATGTCATCAATATCACCGATGTTGGCCATCTGGTGTCTGATGGTGATGATGGTGAAGACAAGATGGAAAAAGGTAGCCGCAAAGCCGGTGAATCTGCCTGGCAGATTGCTGACCGTTTCACGACTGCCTTCAAGGATGACTTGCAAAAACTGCATATCCTGGAACCCGCCATCTGGTGCAAGGCTACCGATCACATCGCCGAGCAAATCGATTTCATCGCGGCGATAGAAAAAAATGGCTACACCTACCGCACTAGCGATGGCATTTATTTTGATACCAGCAAGCAGGACGACTACGGTTTCCTGGCGCGTATCAAGCGTGATGCGATCAAGGCCGGCAGCCGTGTTGAGCTTGGTGAAAAATTGCATGCGACTGACTTCGCGCTGTGGAAATTCAGCCCGCCAGATGAACACCGTCAAATGGAATGGGACAGCCCATGGGGCCGCGGTTTCCCTGGCTGGCATATAGAATGCTCGGCCATGTCAGCCAAATACCTGACGCCCTGGTTTGATATCCATTGCGGTGGTGAAGACCATATCGCCATCCACCATAGCAACGAGATTGCGCAAAACCAGGCTTGTCATGGTACCCGCCTGGCCAACTTCTGGATGCATGGTTATTTCCTGCAAATCGATTCTGGCAAGATGTCCAAATCGACGGGTGAATTCCTGCGCCTGCAAACTTTGCTTGATCAGAATATTGATCCGCTGGCCTATCGCTATCTGTGCCTGACTGCGCATTACCGCAGCCAGATGCAGTTCAGCTTTGAAGCCCTGTTGTCCGCGCAAACCGCCTTGCAGCGCCTGCGCGAGACTTACCATGCATGGCCTACAGGTGGCGACGTCAGTGCAGAATACCGCGAAAAATTCACTACCTTCATCAACGAAGACCTGAACGTACCGCGCGCCCTGGCACTGGTCTGGGAAATGTTGAAAGCTGATTTGTCTGATGCCGACAAAAAATCCACGCTGACAGAATTCGACAAGGTATTTGGCCTGGGTCTGGCGCACTGGCAACCTGCCGTGCTGGCTATCCCGGCGGAAGTACAAAGTCTGGCAGAACAACGCCAGGCTGCACGCAAGGCCAAGAACTGGGCCGAGGCAGACCGTTTGCGTGGTGAACTGCATGCGCTGGGCTATGAAGTGGAAGACAAGGCCGACGGTATGCAAATCAAAGCGTTGTAAAATGTAATATTGAAATAACTCAGGGGAAACGATTGTTTCCCCTGTTTTTTTAGATCGACAGGAACACCCCATGCAAAGAATGAGCTTTTTGAAAAAAGCAGCCATCATCGCCAGCATAACGCTTTTGCCAGCGCTTGGTCATGCAGGCACTTATATTGAAGGCAAAGATGTACCCCCAGATTTACGACCTTTCATCACAGCCAATACCAAATTGCTGGCCTTTGTCAGTGCTGACCTGAATGGCGACGACAAGGCTGATTACGTCTTCATCCTCGAAAAACAAAAGAAAAACGCTGCAGATGAAGATATGGAGCAAGGACAGCGTCCCCTGCATATCGCCATACGTCAGGCCGATGGTAAATTAAAGCTGGTCAAGACCAATGAAAAAATTGTGCTGTGCTCGACTTGTGGCGGCATGATGGGCGACCCATTTGCTGACCTGACAGCCAGCAAGAAAAGTTTCACCGTATCCCACTACGGCGGCAGTGCCTGGCGCTGGGCAAATGAATATCAATTCAATTATTCACGCAAGGATGACTCCTGGCAATTGGTGAAAGTGTCTGAATCGTCCTTCCATACAAGTGACCCGGAAAAAGCCAAGGAAAAGATTTATACGCCACCCAAACATTTTGGGAAAATCGACATCGCTGATTTTGATCCGGAAAAATTCAAGGGTGTGGGTGCGAAATAATAAGAAAATTAATAAGCAAATAGTAAGAACATATTGAGCAAATAGTGAGCGAATACTGAGAAAAAAAACGGGAGATGTTTTCTCCCATTTTTTTATAAACTCTTTTCAAACTGCAGGCGTATCGTGGCAGTACCCGGCATTACTGAGCTACGTGATTTGCGCCCTTCCTGATCACTGAATTGCGAAGACTGCAGCACATCCTGATGCAAGAGATTACTGACAGACAGGCGCAGTTGCGTCTTGCGCAGTTGCATCTTGTTTCCCAGCTTCCATAATCCATACAAATCAAGAATGCGACTGACACCCGTATAGTTGCGCAGACCAGGTGTAACCTGCACATTGCCGCCTGTCTGCAGATTAAAATTAAAGCCAAATGACTGCTGCTCACTGCGCTTGTAATCCATGCCCAGATTGGCAGTCAATGGTACCTGGTCGGTCAGTCGGTTATCCGGCCCCGGTATTGCATCCAGCCTGGACCAGTTGCGTGCGGCATTCAGACGTACTTCCAGCGGCACTGAGGCTGGCAGCAAATCCTGCAGGCTAAATTTGGCATCAAATTCCAGCCCCATCACCCTGGCCGTACCGTTATTAAAAGGTGTCGTAATCCATACACCATTTCTTTCAACCAGGTTTTGCACCGTCACGTCCTGTACCCGTTTGATATAGGCTGACAGACTGAACATGCTGTTTTTAGCAAAATAAGATTCATACGCCACGTCAGCACCCCAGGCCAGCTCTGGCAAGAGTTGCGGGTTGCCCTGGAAGTCCGGGTTGTTCGGGCCATTATCATTGTTTGCCGTATAGCGACGGGGTACCAGGCTACGTGTAGTGGGAGCCTTGTAAGTACGGGACAAGGCAAAGCGCAACTGATCCTTCTCCTGCTCAGGCAATTTCCATAATAATTGCATGACCGGGCTCCATACGCTGGACCGGGTCTGGACGCTGGACATCAACCGGCCTGTGGTTTCTGTATTCAAACCTTCCCAGCGCAAACCCAGGTAAGCTTGCAGGCGGTTAGTCACGTCCCATTCATCCTGGGCAAACACAGCTACGCGGCGTACATTGGCTTTGTAGTCTTCAAACAGTGTATCTATCTTTGTATCATGCGGCTGCAGGTCATACTGCGAACGGGTCTCGCTGCGTTGTGTCTGAGTGATATCCCAACCCAGTGCAAGACTATGGTCATCACGAAAGCGGCTCAGGTACTTGCCACTGCTGCTGACACTGCTGTCTATGGCATTCGACACCACATGGCGGTTGAAAGCCTGGTTCTCCGCCAGGGGATAGCCATAGAAATTATAGTCAGTCTCGCGCTTGTTGTAGTTCAGGCCCAGCTTCGCATTCAGTTTGCTGTCTGCATCTATCCTGTGCGCCCAGCTCAGGTCTGAGCGTAACAAACCCGTATGTGAAGATGCGCGATAATTATTATCAGGATATTGACTGGCATCTTCCGGCGCCGCTGTTTCATGATCATGTCCCCAGTTCACATTGCGATAAAAATCAATCAGGCTCTGCCAGCTCAGTGTGTCGCCATTGTCCATGCTCCAGTTCAGACGGGGTGTCAGCGCCAGGCGCCAGAAGTCAGCCAGATTTTTTTGCTGTATTGATCTCAGTACCCTGGATTTGCCGTCAGGGCTCATTATGCTCTCGGTGACTCCGGGGGAATTTTCATCACCGGTTTTTGTTACAGTGCCAGTGACAGTGTAAGAAAAACCTGCGTGCTCGTCAGCCACTTCCAGAGAAAACATGGGATTCCAGTTACTTTCACTATGTGCAACTGCAAGCTTCAATTCTTTTCTGGCACTGATTGCACCCTTTTTAAGAATGATATTGATGGTACCCGCCACTGCCTGTGCGCTAAATTCTGCGGTTGTTGTGCGCAGAATTTCCACACGTTCTATCAGTGCGGGATCAATGCTGTCGATGGAAAATCCCGGTGCCACCGGATCGCCATTCAATAATATCTGCGTATAGCCTGCGCCCAGACCACGCATGCGCAATTCATTGCCCACGACAGAAATGCCAGGCTGGCGTTTTAATACTGCAGATAATTGCGTGTCACCATATTGCATCAGCTCAGTGGCACTGACTATGATTTTTGCGGCAGTGTCATTCTTTCTTTGCGCTGTTGTTCCGGGCCCGGCCACTTCTACGGTTTGTATCGTATCTGCATACTTCGTGGTTTCAACTTTGACCCCGCTTTTGACTACGTCAGCAGCTCGCAATGCTGTGCTACACATAAGTAGCGAGGCTCCGATCCCAGCGATGCTGATTTTCATGCATGCCTGGCGCGCAAAGCCAGGCGATAGAAATTTATTCTTTAAGGCGAACTTGGACATGTGATAGCAGAATTTTAGCGAGACAGTGAGCTGCCGTGCACGGCTGGCAGGATTAGCAGAATTGAACAACAGGATGGATTTTAAAGAGGGCAGGACTCAGGCAATACAGGCTTGTGATAAAAGCCCGAAATCAGGGGATAGCAGGAATTATTTTGCGGCCGACAATCCCGCCTTCAGGTCTTTTAGATAGTCGTCGAGTATACGCGCGATGCTGCCATCATTTTTCATGGCCAGCAAAGTCGCACTAATGGTTTTAGAAGTCGCACTCGCAGCGAACTCTGGCCGCACACGCATGACATGTGAACCATAAGAAATAACCAGGCCGGGGCCTAACAAATTTGCAGACGCATTTTTTTCTGCCGCCGCCAGGATAGCGGGCTGGCTGCCAACGATACCCGATATGCGCCCAGCTTCCAGCATGCGCATGCCATTCTCCAGGGTATTGATTTCTACCTTCCTGACGCGCTCATCCTGGCCAAACGCGCCGTAACTGAGTCTGCGCATCATGCCTATGCCTTTTTCCATGGACAGGGCAATCATGTCGTCATAGTTTCTGAGCACGGCCCCGCGTGGTGCAATCACCATAATGGGAAACTGGGTAACCTCGCTCAAGAGGATACCTTCCTGCTCACTGAAATTTTCTGCCTGGGAAATACTGTAGGCCTCTTTATCGGCAGGGAACATCACCACATGGCGGGCGCTGGGCACCACTACAAGCTCCAGCGCGACGCCAGATCTTCTGCGCAATTCATTGGCTATGCGCACATTGATGCCGTCATAAGTACCCTTGGCATCTTTGACGAAAGCAAAAGGAGCGACCTCAGTCAGATAGAGGTTGGCCGCCCGCAAGGCAGGGGCGTACCCGCAAAAGAAAATAAAAGATAGCAAACACGCTACTTTAAGCAACATTACGGCGACTCCATGTCCATGAAAAGTTCAAAGAAACAGACACTACTGCAGTGAAGTCTAGTGAAATTTTGTAAAAACTACAAATATTCATGCCCGCTGGCACGTGCTGGCATGCTTTTTAAACAATCATCTTGAAATATGTCAAAGCGGCCTCACCTTCACTGCTCAAGCAATGCTGCAAAAAATGTTATAAAAACAGCATCAGGCAAGTCATTGCCAATATTATTTAAAACCAAAGAAATCTTTGAGGGAAACCATGTCAGAAAAGCAAACCTTGGGCTTTCAGGCCGAAGTCAAACAATTGTTGCAGTTGATGATCCATTCCTTGTATTCAAACAAGGAAATTTTTTTGCGCGAGCTGATCTCGAATGCTTCTGATGCATCAGACAAACTGCGTTTTGAAGCCATCAATAATGCCAGCCTGTTTGAAAATGATCCTGAGCTGCAAATCCAGGTCAGCTTCAACAAAGAAGCCCGCACCATCACCATCGCCGACAATGGCATAGGGATGAGCAAGGCTGATACGATAGAACATCTGGGTACAATCGCAAAATCCGGCACCAAGGAATTCTTTGGCAAATTGTCTGGTGACCAGCAAAAAGATGCGGCCATGATAGGCCAGTTTGGTGTTGGTTTTTATTCCGGCTTTATCGTTGCTGACCGTATCACCGTAGAAACCCGCCGCGCCGGTCTGCCTGCAGACCAGGCCGTACGCTGGGAATCCGAAGGTGCCGGCGACTTCAGCGTCGAAGATATAGTAAAAGAAGGTCGTGGTACCAGCATCACCCTGCACTTGCGTGAAGGCGAAGATGAGTTCCTGTCCGCATGGAAACTCAAATCCGTCATCCGTACTTATTCCGACCATATCTCCCTACCTATCAAGATGCAGAAAGAAGAATGGGATGAAGAGAAAAAAGAACAGGTCTTGAAAGATGAGCTGGAAACCATCAACCAGGCCAGCGCCTTGTGGGCGCGCAGCAAGTCTGAAATCACGCCTGAGCAATATGATGAGTTTTACAAACATGTCTCGCACGACTACAGTGCACCACTGACACATACCCATAACCGTGTTGAAGGCCGCAGCGAATATACGCAATTGCTGTATATCCCGGCACGTGCACCGTTTGACATGTGGGATCGCAACAAACGCGGCGGCATCAAGCTCTACGTCAAACGTGTCTTCATCATGGATGATGCTGAACAACTGATGCCAGTCTATCTGCGCTTTGTCAAAGGCGTCATTGATTCAAATGACCTGCCTTTGAATGTCTCACGCGAAATCCTGCAAGAAAGTCGCGACATCAAGGCGATACGCGAAGGCTCCACCAAGCGCGTACTGGGCATGCTGGAAGACTTGGCAGATGCAGACGGCGACGACGCGCAAGCGAAAAAAGACAAGTACACCACATTCTGGGGTGAATTTGGCCAGGTGTTAAAAGAAGGCGTTGGCGAAGACAGTGCCAACAAAGACCGTATAGCAAAACTATTGCGCTTTGCCTCTACTCACAATGACAGTGATGTACAGAATGTCTCTCTGGCAGATTACCTGAGCCGCGCCAAAGAAGGCCAGGACAAGATTTACTATGTCACGGCAGAAAGCTATGCCACTGCCAAGAACAGCCCACACCTGGAAATTTTCCGCAAGAAAGGTGTAGAGGTTTTGCTGCTGACTGACCGCGTTGATGAATGGATGCTGTCCTTCCTGAATGATTTCGAAGGCAAGGAACTGGCATCCGTCGCCAAAGGTGGCCTGGATCTGGGCCAGCTGGAAGATGAAGCAGAAAAGAAACAGCATGAAGAAACCCAGACAGAGTTCAAAGACCTGGTCGAAAAAATGAAGACAGCACTGGCTGACAAAGCCAAGGATGTACGCGTGACTTTCCGCCTGACAGACTCACCAGCCTGTCTGGTAGCGGACGAGCACGATTTGTCCGGCAACCTGGCGCGCATGCTGAAGGCTGCTGGTCAAAGTGCACCAGAATCCAAGCCTATACTGGAAGTCAATCCTGACCATCCTTTGGTGCAGAAACTCAAGTATGAGGAAGCCAAGTTCGACGACTGGGCGCACCTGTTGTTTGATCAGGCTTTGCTGGCAGAAGGCGGTCATCTCACCGACCCTAGCGGTTTTGTGAAACGTCTTAATGAGATGCTACTGAGTAAATAATTTCGCTTATAACTCTGCATGATGAAAAACGGACTCAATATTGAGTCCGTTTTTTATGTGATGTGAACAACTTCAGCGTGAGGGGAAAATCTTGTCACGCTGCTGCTTGGCAAACCAGTCTCGCAACATCTGTTCTTCATAGCGGAAGCTGGAATTGCCAGTCGCCAGGCCAGAGCGCATGAGGAAGTTCATGTCCTTGATATTTTCTGTGCCCGTAGCAATGCTTTTACCTTTTTCGTCTTTCAAATCAAAAGTCAAAGTCATGCGTGGCCAGTACAAATCCTTGATGACCCGTATGTCACCAACGGTATTACGGTAAAAAGGGCGTACATCACCAGCCAGATCAAGGTCAGTGACGGTCACATCCCACTGGTAAGCATCAGGCAGTTTTTTTGCGAGGTCGGCAAATATCTGATCAAAGTCCTTGATCATGCGTTCCTGGAAACCTGATTTGGATTCATTGCCTGGGCGAATATCAGTAAATTTTTCAGGCTCTTGCCAGGTCACTTTCACTTCGCCAGCCTGAGCCTGCACCTGTGTCATCATCGCAATTGCCAGCAATATTGCACTTGTCATCAATTTCATCACGCCACCTCCTGTCCCATTCTACTGCAAATCAAATTGAAGCTTTTGTCATGCTTCAAGAATAGCCCACCAGCACGAAAACAGCCAGACAGCTTTGTCATCAGTTATCATGAAATTTGTCACAAAGTTTATCCACTACTGCGGTCGCGGGATCGCTGCTGCCACACAAGGGCCGCAAGCACCGTGCGCTTGCAATTGACCAATTTGCCCAGATATCAGTTTTATGAAAGCATCAAAGTCACGTGCCTCAGATACCTTAAATGCATCGGATGTCTCAGACTTCTCGAACGCGTCAGGCACGCCTGCGCAAGTCCCTGTAAAAACACCTGTTCTGCAGGGTTTTCCTCCTGTAATAAACAAGCACACGCATACCCTGATACTGGGCAGCTTCCCTGGTGCAGCCTCACTGACGGCAACGCAATATTATGCTTACAGGCAAAACCAGTTCTGGCGACTGGTCTCAGCCTCACTGGGAACCGATCTGACCGGTCTTGATTATGAACAGCGCCTGCAAGCTTTGTTGGCGCATGGCATAGGTTTATGGGATGTATTTCATTCCTGCGTGCGGGCAGGCAGCCTGGATTCGGCCATACGCGAGGGCAAACTCAATGACTTCAGCAGCTTGCAAGCAACACATCCACATTTGCGCAAGCTTTGCTTCAATGGCCAGACTGCAGGCAAAATGGCGACTTTCTTCCAGCAGCGTGGGTATCAGACGCTGATACTGCCATCGTCTTCACCGGCCCACGCAACGCGCAGTTTTGCTGATAAATTGAGCGACTGGCAAGCTGGCTTGCAATCTTATGACTAGCCTCTGACTACCTGAAAAGCGATATCACATCAAAATATGCAGCAAACTTTAATGAACTAAGTTCCTGGTTTGCTGGCATCACTGGCGACAGGGGGCTTCTGCTTTTTCATTTCACCGGCATTTTTGACAAGCTCTTCAGCAACCGGGCTGGCGTTTTTCAAGCGCTGGTCCTTGCTGGCCTTGTAGGTATTGGCGGTATGCACAAAATAAGTATCCTGCTGCCTGGCTGCTGATGGCGGCTTGTCTCCCTCCGGCTTATTGCCTGTGGTGCTCAGCTTGACGGTATAGTATTCATCAGCCGCATTCTGCAAGAAACTGAGTTTGCCGGTGTTTTCCCAGCATGCCTGCATCAGAGGCCCCTGCTCTTCCACATCGTCGGTGCAGGCACCATTATTACTCTCACCCATGTTCAATTCCAGCGCGATGACGGGTTTGGCGTCGCTCAAAGACACGATGAAGGCATAGTCATTGGTATAGCCCTGATGCATGTCTCCGCCTTCGAACAAGAGGCCAAATTTATCCTGGCCCAGACGAATCAGGCTGGCCATCGGTGCCATGCCATTAGCACCATAGGCAGCGACTTCTTTCTTGCCTTTTTCGAACAGCCATTGTTTGCCGTTGTAGGCAAACACATACACAGAAACGACCGGCGCAGTGGCATGGCTTTCTTCCACCACACCGCCAAGAATTTGCTGGCGCTGCACGACCAGTACTGCTTTCTTTTTACCGGCCTCAGTATAGGTATCTGCCAGCAGGGCCGTGGCCAGGGTGTCTGCCTGCCCTATATCCCAGGATGCTGTATTTTTTTCAGGGAGCAATACTCCGTGTTGTTTTTCGTTATATGTGCCAAAAATCGCCAGCATGGCGGTATCGGCATTGAAAACCTCAGGCTTGGCAGGATCAAGGGGTTCACGGCCAAACAGGAAAAAAGCAGACAGGCCGAGCAAGGCGATAAAAATGAAGGCAGCAACGGCTGTTTTTTTATATTTCATGTGAAATGCGGGGAAATAAATGAATGTATGTGTCAATTTGAGCGAGCTGGGATTTTACCTCAGACACATCTTTCATAGCCATACTGACAATATAATTTCCACCTGCGAAGCATCAGACAAGTACACACAAGTATAATTGCGCAAAAGCAACTCTATCCTCACGTTTTTTCGTCAGAATTCATCACAACTTGTATGGAAAATGTAAATTTGCTTTCGACAAACACTATGAAGGTTAAAATAAGCGGATGCTGATCAAACGAAAATCCATAGAAGCCGAGGCCAATCACCGCTCTGGCCCCACCGCCGCTGCTCCGAAGAAGGCCAACCGCAAACCCAAATTTGCTCCTGTCACCCTGTCTGAGATGGATGGGGTACGATTCCTGCATTTCGGTACCGAATGGGTGCAGGGCGCAATGCGCCTGCGCAAGCCCGACGCAATAGAACTCGAATATGCACAACAGATGATGGCCTGGATGCTGTTCATTGATGTCCCGCAACAGTTGGTGCAACTGGGGCTCGGAACTGGCGCGCTGACCAAATTCTGTTACCGTCAATTTGAAGATGCCACGGTCACCGCTGTAGAACTCAATCCCTCTGTCATTGCGATTTGCGAAAGCATGTTCAAATTGCCCGCCAATGACGAGCGCCTGCAGGTGCTGGAAATGGATGCCATGGACTTTGTCAACGATGACAATAATCATGGCCATATCGATGCCATGCAGGTGGATTTATATGATGCTACTGCCCGTGGCCCGGTGCTTGACAGTGCTGAATTTTATCAGGCCTGTGCAAACTGCCTGAAGGACAATGGCATCTTGACAGTCAACCTGTTTGGCGACCACCCCAGTTATGCACGCAACCTCAAAGCCATGCGCTTTGCCTTTGATACCGTGTTATGCCTGCCAGAAGTGCACGATGGCAATGTCGTTGCCCTGGCCTTCAAGCGCAAGCCCGAATTGAATTTCCCTGAGCTGTACGAAAAAGCGGAACAGATCAAGGCGAGTACCAAATTACCTGCAAAATCCTGGGTGAACGGACTCAAGGCAGCCTGCGATCCAAAATAATGTCAAAATAATTTGATGGAAACGGTCACCAAGCATGAATAAACCAGCACACCGCAGCCTGAACCTGCAACAAATTTTTACCTGGCTAATGGCCGATGGCATCATCCCCAAGGAAGAAGCCAAGACCCAGTTCCACGCGACCCAGGGTTTGTTGAAAAACGGCCCGGCCAGCATGCATCCCCTGACTGCAGTGGCGCAGGCCAGATTGCATTCGGCCATTTCTCCGCATATTTTGCTGACGCTGGACTGGCTGACGGAATGGGCAGCTGCCAAGGTAAATTTACCTTTTTACCGTATTGATCCCCTGAAGATAGATTTCACCAGCGTATCCGATGTCATGTCGGCTTCTTATGCGACCCGCTTTAACATTCTGCCTGTGGAATCCACGGGCAATGTCATTGTCGTTGCGACTTCAGAGCCATTCAATACCGAATGGCAGGATGAAATACTGAAATTCAGCCGTAAGGAGATTCGCCTGGTGGTGGCGAACCCGCTGGAAATTTCGCAATACATCGTGCAGTTTTTCTCACTGGCCAAATCCATCAAGGATGCGCGCAAATCGAACAAGAATGATGCCAACCTGCGTCAGAACTTTGAACAACTGATAGAGATAGGCAAGACCAATAAGCAAGTCGATGCGAATGACCAGCACATCGTCAATATCGTCGATTGGCTGTGGCAATTTGCCTTTGATCAGCGCGCCTCAGATATCCATCTGGAACCCAAGCGCGATATCTCCGTTATCCGTTTCCGTATCGATGGTGTCTTGCACCAGGTGTATCAGGTACCTGCCACCATCATGATCGCCATGACAGCCCGTATCAAATTGCTGGGCCGCATGGACGTCATCGAAAAACGTCGCCCCCAGGATGGCCGTATCAAAACCCGTACCAGCGAAGGCCAGGAGGTGGAATTGCGTCTATCGACCCTGCCTACGGTGTTCGGCGAAAAAATGGTCATGCGTATTTTTGATCCCGAAGTTGTGGTCAAGACCTTGCCCGAACTGGGTTTCCCCATCAATGATGCAAAACGCTGGGATCATTTGACCAGCAAACCGCACGGCATTATCCTGGTCACCGGACCTACCGGTTCCGGTAAAACCACTACCTTGTACACGACGCTCAAAGCGCTGGCGACACCCGACGTGAATGTCTGTACCGTCGAAGACCCTATCGAGATGGTAGAGGGCTCGTTCAACCAGATGCAGGTACAGTCTGCCATCGACCTGAGTTTTGCTGATGGCATACGCGCCCTCATGCGTCAGGATCCTGACATCATCATGGTTGGTGAGATACGCGATTTGCCGACTGCCGAGATGGCCATACAAGCCGCACTGACAGGTCATTTGGTCTTATCTACCCTGCATACCAATGATGCGCCGTCCGCCATCATGCGTCTGCTGGAACTGGGCGTCCCCTATTATTTATTGGAAGCAACCATTATCGGTATCCTGGCCCAGCGTCTGGTCAGAACACTATGCATACACTGCAAATCACCTGAAGGTGAATTACAGGATGCCGTCTGGGATACCCTGACCGAAGGCTGGGGCATCAGCAAACCCGAGAAAATTTATAAGCCTGTCGGTTGCCCTGAATGTCGCCAGACCGGCTTCATGGGACGTACCGGCTTATATGAGTTGCTGACAGTCACCCTGCCCTTCAGCAAACTGATTACTGAAAGTGCCGATATTCACGCTCTGCGTGCACAAAGTATCAAGGATGACATGAAACCCTTGCGCATTGCAGGCGCATATAAGATCATCGAAGGCGTTACCACGGCAGATGAGGTTCTGAAAGTCACTTCATCACTGATCTAGCTTAGTTAGTCTTCTGGGAAGGCAGGGATGCGTTCGACACCGGAAAGTGATACGCGACAACTACTATGGCAAATGCTGGTGCTTGCTATACTGTATGCGGCACTTGGACGCCTTTCCCAGTTGCTCGCCATCCCGCCAGGCTATTCCATAGCCATCTATCCTTCTGCCGGTGTTGCACTGGGCATGGTGCTTACAGGTGGCTACCGCCTCTTGCCGGGTGTGGCCATCGGCGCCTTCGTTGCCAATTTACTCATTAACCTGAATATTTTTGGCAACATCAATACCAATGCCCTGATTGCCTCAACCATCGTCGCTGCTGGTGCCAGCCTGCAAACCCTGGTAGCTTGCAAGCTGATCCTGAAGAAATTGCATGACAACCTGGCGCTGGATACAGACAGGGCTATTTTTCAGTTTTTTATCTATGGCGGCGGGGTTGCCTGCCTCATCAACGCCAGCATCAGCGTCACTGCGCTGGTCGCTCTTGGTGTCATACCCTGGCAGGATTTTTTCAATAACTGGATAGGCTGGTGGGTGGGCGATACCTTTGGTGTTTTAACGATCACCCCCATCATCATGGTGATCTATGGCAAGCCACGTGAGATATGGTATGCCAGGCGCTGGAGCGTGCTGGTCCCGCTGTTGATCTGCCTGCTGCTGGTGATTACCGCATTTACCTTTACCCGTTACCGCGAAGAACAAAAACAGCAACTTGAATTCCGCCTGAAAGCTGAACGCATAGGCCAGAACCTGCAAAACAAGCTTGATACACACGCCGACATCATGCGCAATATCGAGCGCCTGTATGCCAGCTCCATACAGGTAAGCCGCAATGACTTTGCCACCTTTGTCAGTCATACCCTGCAAAGCCAGAAAGCCATCTCCTTCTTGTCCTGGGTGCCAAAGGTAGATCTGCAGCAGCGCGAGAACTTTGAAGTCACCGTATTACGTGAAGGTTTCGCCAATTACCAAATACAGGAGATGAATGAGTTTAATCAGCTCGTGGAAGTCGGTGTCAGGGATGAATATTATCCCATCAGGTACATAGAACCTTTTTTTGATAATCATCAGATGTTTGGCTATGACATGGGCTCTACAACCGCCCGCAGGATTGCCATAGAGGATGCGCGTGACAGTGGCCACCTGACAGTCACCGACCCGTTAATTTCCAGCGAGACCGATGGCAGGGAACAATTGCATGTGCTGCTGTTTGCGCCAGTCTATGAAAATGGCAAATCGCAAGAAACCATGGAACAGAGGAAAGCTGCTTTTTCCGGGACGGCTGTCAGCATGATACGTATGGCTGATGTCGTCAGGGAGATACTGTCCAATGAAGACATGCGCAGCGTGCGCATCAAATTTTATGATCTTTCCTACCCTGGCAAGAAAGGTATATTCATCGATGAAATCAGCGGGCTGAACCCGACTTATTTATTCCAGTCCACCATCAATTTTGGTGGCAGACAGTTCGCATTACTGGCACAACCTTCATCAGAATACTGGCGCACTCATGTTGCCTGGATCACCTGGATCACCATGATAGGTGGCCTGCTGTTCACCGGCTTGCTCGGTGCTTACCTGCTGGTCGCGACCGCCCATACTTTTGGCATAGAAAACCTGGTTGCACAAAGAACCGCAGAGCTGCACGACAGTGAAGAAAGGTTGCGTACCATACTCGACAATGCGGCAGAAGGCATATTGACCACGAATGAACATGGCATCATAGAATCAGCCAACCGTTCTGCCGAAGTCTTGCTGAAATATACGCATGGCAGCCTGCGTGGCAGAAACATGTTCAGCCTTTTCCCTGACCCTGAGTCGCTGCAATTCCTGACCACCCATTTGCACACGACCAATCGTGAAAGACAATTTGAGGTTGCAGGAAAAAGTGAGCGCAAAGAATTGCTGGCCAGGCAGAAGGATGGTCATGACGTACCAGTAGAGCTGGCCATTACCCGCGTGCGCCTTGGCATGCAGGTCTTGTATGTCATCATCGTGCATGACCTGTCAGAGAAAAAACGGGTAGAAAAACTCAAGAATGAATTTGTCTCTGCCGTGTCACACGAGTTGCGCACGCCGCTGACTTCTATCCGTGGCGTGCTGGGCCTTCTGGCAGGTGGCGTTGCCGGGGGTATTCCGGAAAAAGCGCAGTCCATGCTCGTCATGGCCAACGACAATGCCAAGCGCCTGACTGCACTCATCAATGATTTGCTGGACTTTGAAAAACTCGAATATGGTAGCATGCAGTTCCATTTCGAGACCCTGCCCCTGGCTGAACTGATGGACAGCAGCTTGCAGTCCAACCTTGGTTATGCGCAAAGTTTTGACATAGGCATACAGTATGACTCACCAGTAGATCCTGCTGCCCAGGTCAGAGTAGATTCACAGCGTTTTGTACAGGTCTTGTCCAACCTGTTGTCGAATGCCATCAAGTTCTCGCGGCCGCATGGACAAATTGATGTGCGCGTCACGCCGAATCACGACCAGAATCAGGTACGCATAGAAGTACAAGACTATGGCATAGGTATTTCAGAAGAATTCAAGAGCAGCATCTTCCAGAAGTTCACCCAGGAAGATGCAAAGGCAGCCCGCAAATACGCAGGAACCGGCCTGGGTCTCAGCCTGACCAAGACCATGATAGAAAAAATGGGCGGGCAGATCGGTTTCACCAGTACAGAAAACCTCGGCTCTTGCTTCTATATCACCTTGCCACTCGTGGCCGCAGCCACCGCTGCCGCGACGCCCTCTGTCACCGAGGCATAGCGCAGGCGTGCACCCAGCTCCAGTTTGATGCGCTGGTTTTGCATGCGTCTTGATTCTGACATGAAAGACAATAATACGGGGCTGACCTGCTGCGCCAGTTCGACACGCGGCAAGCGTGGCGGGCGCGGTAGAGCAAATGCATCAGCGACCAGGTCAAAATAAGCCGCCATCTTCATGTCACTGTCATCGACAGCATGATAAACACGGTTGGGCAGCGCCCGGAACAAGGCCAGTTTGATCAATTGCGCGAGGTCATCTGCGTGGATGTGGTTGGTATATACATCGTCAGCTTCTACTAATGCGGGTGTGCCCTTGTGCAAACGCTCCAGCGGCAGGCGCCCAGTCGCATAAATACCAGGTACGCGCAGTATGGACAGGCAGGATTGACTGCGCCTGGCCCAGGCCCGCAAACAGTTTTCTGCCGCCACGCGGCGCAGTGCGCGGGCGTTTTGTGGCTTTACGCTGCGGGTCTCATCAAACGAGGCTCCCGCACAGTCACCATACACGCCTGTCGTACTGATATAAACAAGGCGGCTCTTGTCAGGTAAAATGGCGGTCAAATTTTGTGTGCGCCTGTCAGCCTTGCCTTCTGAGGGTGGTGGGGCCAGATGAACCACATACTCTGCCAGGCCCTTGAGGCGGGCCAGGGTATCAGGCAGGTCCAGGTTACCCAGCAAGGGAGTAGCGCCGGCAGTACGTAGTTCTGTGCAGCGTTCAGCCTGGCTGGTCAGCGCAAAAATGCGGAAATGCTGGCGCAATAATGGCAAGAGGCGCATGCCCACGTCGCCACAACCTATGATAAGCAAGCGTGGCTTGCCAATTTGTTTAAACTGTTTATTCATGTTCAGGATAGTATGACTTTTCAAGTAAGCGTCACCCCCAGTGGCCGTCAATTTAGCTGTGAAGAAGATGAAACCGTATTGTCGGCAGCGCTGCGCGCAGGCGTCATCTTGCCATATGGCTGTAAAAATGGTGCATGTGGCTCTTGCAAGGGCAAGATCGCCAGCGGAACTGTGCAACATGGCCCGCACCAGCAACGCGCCCTGACCGAGCTGGAAGAAACCCAGGGCATGTCCCTGTTTTGCTGTGCCAAGCCACAATCAGACCTGACCATAGAAGCGCGCGAAATCGTTGCGGACGGCGATTACCCGGTCAAGAAAATGCCCAGCCGCATTGCCAAACTGGAAAAACTGTCGCACGATGTCATGCTCATCGCCCTGCAATTGCCTGCCAATGAGCGCCTGCAATACCGCGCTGGTCAATACATAGAATTCCTGCTCAGGGACGGCAAGCGCCGCAGCTATAGCATGGCGAATGCCCCGCATCTGGATGAGCACATAACCCTGCACGTACGCCATATGCCAGGTGGCCTGTTCACTGACCAGGTATTTACTACCCTCAAAGAACGCGACATCCTGCGCTTTGAAGGACCACAAGGCACGTTCTTCCTGCGTGAAGATAGTGAAAAACCAATTATCCTGCTGGCTTCAGGCACTGGCTTCGCCCCTGTCAAGGCTCTGGTGGAACACCTGATCCATATTGAGTCCAAGCGCCCGGTCAGCCTGTACTGGGGTGGCCGCCGCCCTGCTGATCTGTATATGCACAGCCTGTGCAAGGAATGGGAAAAGCAGATACCTGGCTTTAGCTACATCCCCGTGGTTTCTGACGCTCTGCCTGAAGATGCATGGACTGGTCGTAGCGGCTTTGTGCACCAGGCTGTGATGGCTGACCATGCGGACTTGTCTGGCTATCAAGTGTATGCCTGTGGCGCCCCTGTCGTCATTGACTCTGCCAAGCGCGACTTTACGGCCCAGTGCCAGTTACCTGCCGACGAATTCTATGCGGACTCGTTTACTTCGGAAGCTGATCTGACAAATTGAGACAAATAAACTTTTTGCGTCACTGCCAAAATTTATTTTGACGCATTGCAAAAAAAGTCCTACTATCCGTTTTATGAAAATTTTTACTGACATGTCCTCACCAAATATTGCACGACGTCGCAACTCGCCAAGCGAGCCTGGGCCGATGTAGGAGTGAGCGTGCGCGTAAAAAGCTGCACCACGAATATCTAGCCACAGGTTCCGCCCTGTGGCTTTTTTTTACCTTGAATTTTTGTCTATTCCCACCCACTGTAACGACCTTAGGAGTCTTGAAATGGAATTCAGTCAGTACAACGTAAATTCCCTGATGTACATCACCCCACGCCCCGAACTCGTGTTCGTTGAAGGCAAGGGCATGTACTTGACTGATCACAAGGGCAAGCGATATCTCGATTATCTGCAAGGCTGGGCGGTCAATTGCCTCGGTCATTGCCCGGACGTGATACATGACGCACTGGTAACGCAATCGAAAAAATTGCTGAACCCCTCCCCGGCTTTCTACAACGCGCCTATGGTGGAATTTGCTGATCTTCTGACGAAGAACTCTTGCTTTGACCGCGTGTTTTTCACCAATAGCGGTGCAGAAGCCAATGAAGGCGCAGTCAAATTGGCGCGCAAATGGGGTCAGTTGAACAAGAATGGCGCATTTGAAATCATTACCTTTGACCATGGTTTCCATGGCCGCACTCTGGCAATGATGTCGGCCTCCGGCAAACCAGGCTGGGACACGATCTTTGCCCCGCAGGTCAGCGGCTTCCCTAAAGCAGATTTGAACGATATCGCTTCAGTAGAAAAACTGATCACCGACAAAACCGTCGGCGTCATGCTGGAACCTGTGCAAGGCGAAGGTGGCGTCATTCCTGCCAGCCCTGAATTCATGCAAGCCCTGCGTGAGTTGACGAAGAAGCATGGCCTGCTGCTCATCGTTGATGAAGTACAGACTGGCATGGGTCGTACCGGTGAATTGTTTGGCTATCAATTATCGAACATAGAACCAGATATCATGACCCTGGCAAAAGGCATAGGCGGTGGCGTACCACTGGGTGCCCTGCTGTGCCGTGAAGAAGTAGCCTGCTTCGTTCCTGGCGACCAGGGTGGCACTTACAATGGCGCGCCGTTGATGGCGGCTGTCGGTATTGCGGTATTCAAGGAGCTGACCAAGCCTGGGTTCCTGGCATCGGTTCAGGAAAAAGCGGAATACCTGAGCCAGCAACTGGAAGAATTGTCTGAAGAATTTGGCATGCAAGGCGAACGTGGCTTTGGTTTGCTGCGCGCCCTGAAGCTGGGTGACAATATCGGTGGCAAGCTGGTCGAAGCTGCCCGCGACATGGAGCCTGTTGGTTTGCTCATCAATTCACCTCGCCCAGACCTGCTGCGCTTCATGCCTGCATTGAATGTGACGAAGGAAGAGATTGATCAATTGATCAGCATGTTGCGTGTGGTGATCAAACAAGTCAAAAACTGATATCAGTACTCTTTGAAAAAGCCTGCACAGCAAACGCTGTGCAGGCTTTTTTTTACGGCAAACATATTGCCTCTAAAGCATGTTTAACATTTTTTAATATGTATATAATGCACAATTCCATTCCAGCAATGAAAGCGTGCATGAACAATTTTTATAAGCCTCTCGCCTGCAAGATCGCCCTTGGTATTTTCAGTAGCATGTCTTTGTTTCATGTGCCGGTTTCGTATGCAGCGAGCGAGCCTATTCCAATCGCCAGCTTTTTCAAAGAAGCCCAGTTCCGGGATGCGCGCCTTTCTCCCGATGGCAAAAACATCGCCATGATCATGAAGGGTGCTAACGACCGCATGGTTTTGGCAGTACTGGAAGTGGGCCAACTGCGCCCTGAGATTATCGCGAACTATGAAGACAAGGACTTAAACTCGTTTCACTGGATTAATAATGAGCGGCTAGTATATGACTTGACTGACTTGCAATATAAGGAAGCTCAGCGCTTTTTCGGTCATGGCCTGTATGCCGTTAACAAAGACCGTAGCAAGCGCATACGCCTGGTCACGCACCAGTTCACCGGTGTACGTACCAAGGTGGAAGGTAATGAATTGCCGTGGTACACCCATTACCTCGACATTGCCCATGGTTCCAGCTCACCTGATATCTATGTCACGCAAGCTGTGGAAGCAGGCTCCAGCATCTATGACCTGTATCGCCTGAACACCATCACAGGCAATACCGAATTGATACCCCGTCCTGGCAAGGTCAACTCCTGGTTGATAGACAAGGCTGGTGTTGCACGCATTGCAGTCACGACGGAAGAAGACAAATCTGTCATTAACTATAAAGACCCGAAGACAAATGCCTGGCGCAAACTGGCAACATCCAACTGGACATCGGATGACAGGATTACCCCTATGTTTTTTAGCCCCGAAGGTGATTTGTATGTACGCGCCAATAATGGCAAAGACCTGAGTTCCTTGTATCGCTTTGATCTGGAAAAGAATCAGCTAGAAACAGAACCTGTCATTTCATTGAAAGGCTATGATTTTACTGGTCAGTTGATTTACAACGGCCCACAAAAGAAAGTATTGGGTTTGCGCTATGAAATGAGCAGACCTGCGACCGTATGGTTTGACGAGTCCATGGCAGAAAAACAAAAGCAGATTGATGCACTTTTGCCAGACACCCATAACTCCCTGCATTTCCCCTCAGACCTGAAAACCAATATCGCCCTGATTTATTCTCATTCAGATATCGCACCTGGCACATGGCAACTGTTCGACTTCAACTCAAAAAAATTGGTACGCCTGGGTGTCAGCAAACCTGACATCAAACCTGAGCAGATGGCAGAAAAACAGATGCTGAATTATGCAGCGCGTGACGGCCTGCAAATCCCGGTCAACCTGACTCTGCCTCCAAACAGCACTGGCAAAAATCTGCCAGCCGTAGTACTGGTGCATGGTGGCCCCTATTTGCGTGGCAATCACTGGAACTGGAATCCGCAAGCACAATTCCTGGCCTCACGCGGTTATGTTGTCATCGAGCCGGATTATCGCGGCAGCACAGGCTATGGCGCCAAGCATTTCCGTGCGGGTATCAAGCAATGGGGCTTGGCCATGCAGGATGATGTCGCTGACGCCGCCAAATGGGCAGCCGCTCAGGGTTATGCAGACCCAAAACGTATCTGCATAGCGGGTGCGAGCTATGGTGGTTATGCAACCCTGATGGGCCTGATCAAAGACCCCGACATCTTCCGCTGCGGCATAGAATGGGTGGGCGTGACCGATATCAATCTCATGTACGACATCCACTGGAGTGATTTTTCAGACGAATGGAAATGGTTCGGCATGCCAGTGCTGATTGGTGACCAGGTCAAGGATGCAGCCCAGTTGAAGGCGACTTCACCTTTGCAAAACACCGACAAGCTGACGCGTCCCTTGTTGATGGCTTATGGCAAGCGTGACCGTCGCGTTCCCATCGACCATGGTACTCAATTCTATAAAGCCATCAAGGAAAAAAATCCCAATGTCGAATGGGTAGAATACGCAGAAGAAGGCCATGGATTCTTCCTGCTCAAAAACAATGTTGACTTCTGGGGCCGTGTGGAGAAATTCCTTGATCAGAATATAGGCAAGGGCCAGCCACTGGCAGTATCAGACGCCGGTAAATAATCTTTCCTGCAAAAAGGCCACGAAAGTGGCCGTCTTCAGTGCCAGCCAGTCACGCGCTGGATACACTGCATACACTGGTGAACCGCTGGGCAATTGATAATTGTCCAGCACCGCCACCAACTCACCACTTTGTAAGTGCTTGCTGACGATGAGTTTATCGATCAGCACGATGCCAGCGCCTGAGCAGGCGGCAGCGACCAGAGCAAGACCATTATTGGATTGGAAGTGGCTGCTCACTCTGACCTTTTTCACCTCGCCATCCTGTAGCAAAGTCCATTCATCATTGGCGCGACCCGCATAGATATACAGCAGGCAAGCATGCTGTGCCAGGTCCTCTGCCACAACAGGATGTCCGGCGCTGGCCAGGTAGGCAGGCGATGCGCAAAGTATGCGCTGACTATCGACAAGCTTGCGCGCTATCAGGCTGGAGTCTTCCAGGTGAGAAACACGGATGGCCACATCAATTTGCTCGGCAATCAGATCGACCAGCCTGTCCTCGACTTGCAGGGCAAAATCAATTTGCGGATAACGCCTGCAGAATTCCATCAAGACGGGCACCAGCCGTGAAACCGCAGGAATGGGGCAAGTAACACGCAAGCGCCCTTTCACTTCTTGCTGGTGTTGCCCCGCCATTTGTTCTATGTTGGCTAAAGCAGTATCGATGCGCTGAGCCTCGTGCAAGACTTGTTCGCCTATCTCGGTCAGAGTCAGCTTGCGTGTGGAGCGCTGTATCAGCCGTGCGCCCAGATCCTGCTCAAGCTTGGCCAGTTGCCGCGATAACAAGGACTTGCCACAGCCCAGCTGTAATGCCGCTTTGCTGATGCTGCCAGCACGGATGATGGTGGCAAATACGGCCAGGTGTTGTGGATTCAGCATGGATATCCTCTTTTTTGCCTTGAGATTGTCCTGATTAAGACAACAATATTATGCAATATACCTGACTTATCAAGCAACAATAAGCAACTTATACTGCTTTCCATGGTCAGCAGCGTGCTGCCACAATAAACTCCCAGTAAGTCCTCACTAGCCGACAAAGGAAAAAAAATGAACGCCATCAATTCTCAATTCAAACTTGCAGCGCGCCCACAAGGCAATGTCAAAGCCAGCGATTTTAATCACGTCAAAGAACAGTTGCGTGATTTACAAGCAGGTGAAGTGCTGATCAAGAACCTGTATATCTCGCTCGACCCAGCCATGCGCGGCTGGATGAATGAAAGCAAAAATTCTTATATGCCACCAGTGGCGATAGGCGAAGTCATGCGCGCGCTGGCTGTTGGCCAGGTAGTTGAATCGAATAACCCCAAATTTGCTGTCGGTGAACATGTCAGCGGCATACTGGGCATGCAGGAATATGCCTATTCTGATGGCAATGGCATCAGTAAGGTAGATCCAAAACTGGCCCCTCTGCCACTGTATCTGAGTACGCTTGGCATGCCAGGCATGACTGCCTACTTTGGCTTGCTTGAAGTCGGCCAGCCCAAGGAAGGTGATACAGTTGTCATCTCTGGTGCGGCAGGCGCAGTCGGGACCATCGTTGGTCAGATTGCCAAGATCAAGGGTGCGCGTGTTGTTGGTATCGCCGGTGGTGCAGATAAAGTCCGTTACCTGACAGAAGAACTGGGCTTTGATGCTGCAATCGATTACAAAAGCGAAGATGTCAGCGCCGCCTTGAAGCAGCATTGCCCTAAAGGCATCGATGTGTATTTTGATAATGTCGGCGGCGACATTCTGGATGCAGCCCTGGCACAACTGGCCTTTGGTGCCCGCGTGGTGATTTGCGGTGCGATATCCCAATACAATAATACGACACCTATCAAGGGTCCATCGAACTACCTGAACCTGATGGTGAAACGCGCCACGATGAAAGGTGTGATGGTATCCGACTTTTACCCACGTGCCATGGAAGCGGCGATGGTCATGGGTGGCTGGATCATGTCTGGCAAACTGAAAAGCCGTGAAGATATCGTCGAAGGCCTGGAAAATTTCCCTGAGACTTTCCAGAAACTGTTCACCGGTGAAAACAATGGCAAGCTGATCTTGAAAGTAGCTGGAGTCTAAGGAAAATAGTAAGCATCAATAGTAAGCATTGATAGTAAACATCAAATGAAAAGCCACCAGCGCGCTGGTGGCTTTTTGCTTAAGCTTAGTTACTTATGGCTTCAATACAAAGTGCAGCACAGACAAAGCAGGCAAAGTGTAACTGAACTTGTTCTTGGAGATATTGCTGAGCCCGCTCCTGGCAGTGATATTCATGCTGTTGCCACTGACACCCCAGACCTGCGCATATTTCAAATTCACAGGGTGGCTGAGTTGAAAGCTGCTCGTGACATTGCTGCTCTGGCGGTTGATGGCAATGACGTGGATGACATTAGGGTCATTGAGATCGACTGCCGCATATACTGCTGCATTGCTATTATTGCTGGAAACCGCTTTCACAGAAGTGGCTGGAAAAACAGATTTGTTACCGTCATAATTCCGGTAAATCTTGAAACCGGAAGCGATGTACTGCTCTGTATCGCCAAAATAAGTCGCCAGATACACGCCTTGTTTGCCAAAAGCACCGAGTGCATCTGCCTGGGCAATTGCGCCTGTGATATCGCTCTTGCCACCGAAATCATATTCAGTCACGGCCAGTTTGGTGCCTGGGTAAAAATCATTGATGGCTTGTTGCAGCTTGGGCAGCATTTGCAAAGAGCGTCCATCAGTGAAACCATTACCATTCTGGGTAATCCAGCTAGGCTCTACATAAGTCGCATCCCACAGACTGCGCGCAGCCTGCACCCTGTCAGTGGCATTGTAAGAAGCCTGTGGATAGTAGTGGAAAGAAAACACGTCGAGCAAACGGCGGCCAGCGCTTTGCGAAGCCTGGTTCATTTTTGCCAAATAGGCATTCGCCATGGACATGCCGTTGTAACGATAACGGTCACCAGTATTATTGCTGTAATAAGGCTCTACATTGTATTGCGCCCAGTCAGATGGCTGATGCGAGGCTGAACCATCCCATACTGCCCACAAGCTGAACAGACCGAGGTAGCCGCTGATTGCCGGCCCAAAGGTTTCTGCGCTGGCGTCCATGCGTTTTACTGTGTTTGCGAGGCTGATATTTCTCTGTAAGACATCAGTAACCGTGGTCAGCGTTGGATACAGATTCGCATGCGTACCGCTTTCACCGCTGTTGGTTGTCCAGTGATGCCAGAGATCAGGCTCATTATCGAGCTCATAACCTTTAACACCATTTGTGGATGCACCATTGCCATATTTCTGGACAAGAAAATTGATTTCTTCATCTATATAAACCACGCCATCATTCAGACCTGGTGCCAGAGTCAGGCCACCAGCCGCAGCCGGTTTGTCATTGACAATATTGACCCAGCGCGCGGTATCTACATTTGATGGCCCGGCAGTGCTTTGCCAAAGCTGGGAACCAATGCAAGTGCTTGGTGGATTGAGATTGATGATGTCTTTGGGCAGCTTGCCAGCGGCAGGCAATTGCAGCAAGGAATAAGTGCCCAGCACCAGCGACTGATCCTGGAAATTTTGTAGTGCTGCACCAGGAGTGTAATACGCCAGGCCATTATTTGAATTGGGATTGCCCGCTCCGGCTGTCGCACTGACACCCGCATTGGATGAATGGCACCAGTCATTACCGGAATTGCTAACGCCATTTTCCCAGTTGTAGCTGGTCATATTATTGCCACCCAGGCGACGCGAGCGCAGGTTCAGGCTTTGCAAACTAGCTTGCCCGCCCTGATTGGCCCAGCCTGCGCGGCCGGTTCCATCGGCATAGGCGTTATAACCATAGATCAAGGGGCTGATGGTCTTGCGCTCTGCCTGGGTATCAATGGAGAATGTGACATTCTGTGCCGACGTTGTCGAAATTTCTGCCGAAATGCCCAGAATTAAAAGAACTTTGCACAAGCTGACTTGTCTCATGATGCACCCTTGGTCTGCTCGTCAATAAATTATTTCCAAGTGGAAATTTAATATTCAGGGTACTTCATCGTTTTTAACAATTCAAGAAATATCCGGCGAGTAAATGTAACTGTAAGACACATTACCCAAGGGCTTCCTTGGTAATAGCGAAAAACTGCTTACAGAATGTTGCAAATCCCGTTGTTGATATAGCTTTTGATATAGCTTTTACCCAGCCTTTGTATGTACTTGAGGCTGTTTTTGTTTGCAACACGACTTTGTTATTTGTCTTTTAATTTGTACAAGTATTTTAAAAAACCATCCAAATCCATTTTCGAGAAGAACAATGAGACTAAGCAAACTCGCCCTCTCCCTTAGCCTGACCAGTCTGGCAACAACCGTGCTTGCCGCACCAGCCTACTATCGTTTCCCCAGCATTCGTGGTGATGCTGTGGTGTTTACTGCAGAAGGCGATCTTTGGAAAGTGGCAAGCAGTGGTGGCCAGGCGCAAAGGCTGACCAGCCATCCTGCGGCAGAAGTCTTGCCCGCCATTTCACAAGATGGCAAGTGGCTGGCGTTTTCAGCCGCTTATGAAGGTGCGACCGAAGCTTATGTCATGCCCATGGCAGGTGGTGTGCCAAAGCGCATCAGTTTTGAAAATGACCAGGTATCCGTATTGGGCTGGACTGCCAATGGTGAAGTACTGGTAACAACACTCAACAGTACAGGCCCGGCTTCGCACCGCATCATCGCCGCCATCAATCCACAAACCCTGATGCGCAGGGTTTTCCCGGTGGCAGATGCGAATGAAGCTGTGCTCGACGATAGCGGCAAGTATCTGTACTTCACCCGTTTTGGCCTGCATATGACCAATGACAATGCCAAGCAATATCGCGGCGGCGCTACTGCACAAGTCTGGCGTTATGACATGCAGGCCAAGACTGAAGCCACACAATTATTTGCCGACGACAAAAGCAATAACCGTCGCCCCATGCTATGGAAGGGCAAGCTCTACTTTATCAGCGACCGCAATGGCGCCTTCAATATCTGGAGCGCCAATCCTGACGGCACAGATGCCCGTGTCCTGACCCAGCACAAGGAATGGGAAGTACGCAACCCCAGCATAGCCGATGGCAAGATAGCCTATCAACTGGGCGCAGACTTGCATGTACTCGACATCAGCAGTGCCAAAGACCAGACTCTGACTATAGACCTGGTGTCCGACTTTGATCAGCAGCGCAAGCGCCAGATCAAAAACCCTATGGAGTATGTATCGAATATAGAAATCGCTGGCAAAGAAGAGCGTCTGCTGTTCACCGCACGCGGACGCCTGAGCATAGCTGGCTCTGGCCCGCAAAGGCGCATAGACTTACCGGTACCAGAAAACGCCCGCGCACGTGAAGCCGTGTTTTCGCATGACGACAAATCCGTCTATGCCATCGTCGATACTACCGGTGAAAATGAAATCTGGAAATTCCCGGCCAATGGCCTGGGCAAACCAGAAGTCCTGACGAGCAACGGCGACGTCCACCGCTACCGTATCATCCCCTCCCCTGATGGCAAATGGCTGGCGCATACCGACAAGCGCGGCAGGCTGTGGTTGCTGGACCTGGCGACAAAGACCAATCAGGTCATTGATGATGCAGGCAAGATAGGTGCTGAGAGGCAGGAAGAAGTCATCTGGTCACCGGACAGCAAGACCATCGCCATCGTCAGGGCTGACAATAAATTGCAAAGACCACAGATAGGCCTGTACTCGATAGAAAGCAAACAGATTCACTTCGTCACCAGCGACAGGTATAACTCACGCGCCCCGGTATTTTCCCCGGATGGCCGCTGGCTGTATTTTTATTCTGAACGCAATTTTCAGGTCAGCAACCGTGCCCCCTGGGGGGACCGCAATATGGGCCCGCATTTCGAGAAGCGTACTGGCCTGTATGCGTTGGCCCTGCAGGCAGGGAACCGCTTTCCCTTCAAGGCAGATGATGAGTTGAGCAAGTCCAGCGACAAGGCAACTGACAAACCAGCAGACAAAGATAAAACTGACGACAAGAGCGCCGACAAGTCAAAAGACAAGGCAGAAGAAACCAAAAAACCTGTCAAGCCTGCGCTGCCCGCCATCCAGTATGCAGGTCTGGCCGAACGCTTGTATCAGGTGCCTCTGGCGTATGGCAATTATCGTGATCTGGCCATTGATGACAAACGCCTGTATTTCACAGAACTCGAAGGCAGCGATGGCAAAGCTACCTTGAAAACTCTGGCGATCAGCAAGACCTCTCCCCAGCCAGAAATTTTTGCGGGCAATATCCGTCAGTTTGACTTGTCTGCCGACAAGAAACACGTGTTCTACCGCCAGCAAATCAATACTGGCCCCAATGAATTCTATGTCGTGGAAGCTGGTGCAAAACAACCGGGCGATGTCAGCAAGTCCAAAGTCAATATGAATGACTGGACTTTCTTCCTCAGTCCTAAACTTGAATGGCAGCAAATGTATGCCGATGCATGGCGCATGCACAGGGACTTTTTGTTTGACGACAAAATGCGTGGGGTAGATTGGAACAAGGTACGTAGCAAATACGCTCCGCTGGTAGAGCGTATCACCGACAGGGCAGAGTTGAATGATGTACTTGGCATGATGGCCAGCGAAGTGAGTACTCTGCATTCACAAAGCCGCCCAGGTGATATACGCCGCGCTGCACCTGAAGGGCAAGCTGCCTCACTCGGTGCGGTTTTGAGTCGCACCAATGCTGGATACCGCATCGACCATATTTATCGAACCGAAGCGGAATTGCCATCCGAGCGTACCCCTCTGTCACAACCGGATCTGGACATCAAGGAAGGCGATATCATCACCGCTATCAATGGCCAGGCTGTGATGGAAGCGCGCGACATCTCAGACCTGCTGATCAACCAGGCAGACAAGCAGGTATTAATGCATGTCAAGCGTGGCGACCATGCCGCCCGTGCGATCATCGTCACACCTGTCAATATGATGAAGCATGCGAATCTACGTTATAGCGACTGGGAACAAAGCCGTAGCGAGGAAGTCAACAAGGCATCGCAAGGCCGTATTGGCTACCTGCATTTGCGTGCCATGGGTGCGCAGGACATCAACAGTTTTGCCCGTGACTTTTACAGTAATATCGAACGCGATGGACTCATCATTGATGTACGCCGCAACCGTGGTGGCAATATCGATAGCTGGATCATAGAAAAACTCTTGCGCAAGGCATGGGCTTACTGGGCATCGCCAACCTCTGCGCCTTACACCAATATGCAGCAAACCTTCCGTGGTCACCTGGTGGTACTGGTGGATGAATTGACTTACTCTGATGGCGAAACCTTTGCCGCCGGCATCAAGGCCCTGAAGCTGGGCCCACTGGTAGGCAAACGCACGGCAGGTGCAGGTGTGTGGCTGTCAGATAACAATACCTTGTCTGACAATGGCATGATCAGGGCAGCAGAAAACGCGCAGTTTGGTATGGATGGCCGCTGGCTGGTAGAAGGCATAGGCGTGGTGCCAGATGTCGAGGTAGAGAATCTGCCGCACGCAACCTTCAATGGCAAAGACCAGCAACTGGAAGCAGCGATACAATTGCTGGAGAAAAAACTGAAAGAACAGCCCATTAAAGCACTGGTGCCACAAGTCATTCCGCCATTGAAATGAATGGCAAATAAGTAGTAGATATGTAGGAAATAAATAGTTTTTTTTGCTGCGTGAAAATCCTCATAGCTAATCACTATGAGGATTTTTTTCTTAATGTCATTGGTTTTGCACCTTAAGTGGGACAACGTACAGAGTATTTGTGAAATTAGCTATACGTTGTAAATACGTATAAAAGTAAGTTTCCAGAAAGCAGGTAGCCCATGATTATCTCGCCCATCAGTTCAGTGACCACGCCGGCATTGCAAGCAGCGTCAGCAATCAATCTTGGTACGATTAATCCTCTGTCGCCAGCAAGAGCCAGCAACCCCGGCTTGCTTGATGCAATTGCAATAGGTAGCAATAACATCACTGTTGATGTTTCTGCGCTGGGTGAACTGTTGGCCTACACAGCGCGTTTACAAAGCAGGCGAACTGCCAATGGCTCAACTGCGAATGCCGTAACGCAGGCTGATCCCACGCAAACGAAAGTTGAATCTAAAGCAGACATTGCCCAGCTCACTGCGATTGCGACTTCATTTGTAGACACATTTAACCAACTGCAAGCCAGCAACTCTAATCTGTCCGAAAACCCCTTGATACCCAGCAGTAGTGACAGTCTCTTGCAAGTCATGAATGCTGGCGCACAAAATGCAGACGGCAGTAATCTGTTCGAGCAGTTAGCTGACATAGGAATCAATTTGCAAAATGCTGCCCGGCCAGACAGCAATAGCTTGCTGACGCTGGATGTGAATGCTTTTCAAAATGCACTCACCGCAAACCCTGAAGGAACGGCAGCATTATTGGCGCAGGCATTACAGATATTGGGCAGCGCCGAGAGCGCCGTCCTTACACAGAATCAGGAACTAACTTCTGGCAACCTGTTGGCTACTGCAGCTACTACTAATGCTACTGCTCCTACTGCTACGGAGAACACGGATGTGGTAAATTCTATTTCAACTAGCAATGTCAGTACCACAGTCCTACCCAACACTTTGAATGAAGAAGCAGTGAATACACCCGCCACTACATCCATTAACACATCCACGATTCCAAATACCAATACAAGTACAGCCGCCGATATACAACTGCAACAGACACTAGAAGATGGGGCGCTGCGTGATGCAATTGATACCACCAGAAATACCCAGACAGTAGCCGCCATTGCAAATACCGAATCCACGAACAATACAGCACAGGCAGCGTCAGACATATCGCCTACACCAGCAACAAGTACCGCAGATCTGTCTGCTACAAATAATGTGGAAAGTACCATTCAAACCAGCACGGCGGCCAAGGCAGCAACAAATACTCCTGCGGATGCGACATCGATTATTCCTGCCACTGATACAAGCACCAACACCTCAAGTGCGGCATTGAATACGCAAGCAATAGCTCAGGACACAAGTACGAATTCAACTGCGACAGATACCACTGACATTGCGGGGGATACGTCTTTACGGGCACTGAATACACAAACCGCCACGCAAACATCGCCATCAGATAATGTGGATAGCACCACACCATCAGGTACTCTGACTGCTGAAAACAAGTTGGCCGCAAACGCCACGACACCACCGTCACTACTGACAGAAAGTCAGCTGGAGAGTCAGGTAGCTGCAAATTCGAAGAAACTAAATGAGAGCGCTGCTTCTGACGCAGAAAGTAGTGCAACGATATATAATGGCAAGGCAACGGCTGCTACCCCTTCCACATTTGATGAAGTCAGCAAGACGCTCGATACCATCAATCAGGCCACGGCAGCGGCGAATAATATAGCGGCAAAAAGTCAAACGGCATCAGCCAGCCCGGCATCAACAACTGTCGCCAATCCCGTCGCCACCGCTACTGTCATTGAACAAACCACCCCTGTCAGCAACAGCGCAGTAATCACAGCCAATGCGGCCACCAGCATACAGGCCAGCATCAATCCCCTGATTTCTGCCGCAGTCGCTGCCTACAGGGTCAAGGACGGCATACAGGCTGATAGCATAGATAAACTGCGGTCGGCAGAGAGCGACGAAGTCACAGCGCCCGAGCCGGTTACGGTGGTAGAGCCCGTCACCCTCGATCTGCATGAACACGCGCAAAGCCAGCGTCATGATGCGGAGGCTGACGCGGCTTATCACCGGGCAGAAGAACTGGGTGAGCCAGAGAATGAAGAAGCTGCGGGTAATATCAACGTCAATATCTGAACAAATCAAGGCAACGCTTTATACGGCAAGCGACAGGTCTATTGCCTGTCGCCCGCATTGCCAACTACGTCTTTATACGCATGCCAGCTTGCATGGCCTATGATGGGCATGAGTATCAGGAAACCCAGGTTCCAGCTCATGAAACTCAGCACCACGCTTGCGATGATCAGTAAAGCCCAGACCATGGTCGCAGGCACGTTGATGAACAAGGCAACACAGCTGATGATCATGGCAGTGATGGCATCCGTGTCCCTGTCCAGCATCAGTGGGATAGACACCCAACTGATGGCAAATACCACGCTGGCAAAGACAAACCCAATACAAATATAGACCGCCAAAAACTCCAGATTATTCAGAGAGAACAATTGCGTCAGAAAACCCTGCATTGTCGGCATACCCTTGTTATAAAACAGTGCAAAGATCACCAGCGAAGCACGCGCCCACACCATCATGATAATGGCCAGCACCAGAGCCAGCACGCCAATATTACTCCAGCGCCCACGCATGGAAAAGACACTGCCCAGCAAACCCGAACGCACATTTTCAAGGCGACGGCTGATGTCGTACAAACCCAGTGCAAGCAAAGGCCCCACTAGTAAAAAACCACATGTGAGTGCAGACAGATATTCAGGTACATTATTGAGTACCAGTCTCAAGACCAAACCCATCGCAGCAAAGCAAGCGCCATAAAATATGCTGGAACTGCCAGAAGCGCGAAAATCACGCCATCCCAAACTGAGCCAGACCAGGGGACGGAACATGCCGACCCGGCGCAAGGGCGGGAAAACGGCTTCATGATCGATGACGGTTCTGATGTCGGGCGGTGCACTATCCCCACTTCTGCCTTGCGATTGGTTTGTCATGCTGTCTCCATTGTTTTGAAATGTCCGTTTCTTTGATACGGATCAATTTCCATCCTAAGACAGTCTGGCACGAATTACAATCAGCACTTGCATTGCAAGAGAATTATTTGGTTCCGAGATTGCTTTTGAGATTGCTTTTAAGCCTGTCAAGCAAAAAGGAACTCAGGCCTTTAGTCAGTTCTGGAGCCAAGGGCAAGACCGGATCAGTATAAGTAGCCATTTGCTGTGCAGTATCATCGCCTGTGATTTTCAGCACATGGTTCATATCGTGTACCAGCAGGCTTTCAGCATCTGGTTTGGCAAGTTTAAGCGCCGTCAATTGCGAAGTATCTACCTGTATGTCCTTGTCACCCTGTATCAGCAACACCGGGCAAGTCAATTTGGTTATCTCTTTTTCCGGCGTGTAACGGAACCAGGAAACCAGATATGGCTGCACGCTGACACGGTACAGCATTTTAAATTCTGGCGGTACTTCAGCATAGGTTTTGCCCGCCTGCAAAGCACTCAGGATTTCTTCATTACTGGCGGCCAGCGCCGGTGACAATTTGCCTTGCAACTGCCAACGCAAGACATCGGCAGCATTTTTCGCCGGACCTGCCACAGAGATGTATGCCTTGACAGCTTCTTGCTGCGCTGCCAGCATGGCGATCAGCGAGCCCTCGCTATGACCAAGTATGGCAACACCAGAAAACCGTACATCTGCTTTTAGCAGCCTTATCCAGGCTACAGCGTCCTGCACATAGGTTTCAAAGCGCAGATCAGCTTCAGATGCTACAGCACCTGCACTGCCTGCAAGGCCGCGCTTGTCAAAGCGTACAGACGCTACCCCAGCCTGAGCCATGGATGCTGCCAGCATTTTCAATGAGTCATTCTTGCCTTTCAGGCCGACCGTATTGCCATCCCTGTCAGTGGCGCCAGAACCTGCAATAATCAATACAACTGGCGGTTTCACCGCATTGGCGGGCATGAGCAGGCTGCCATCAATCTTGCCGCCCGAGGTAGCAAGTACGATATCCTGATCATAATCGGCCTGTCTTGCGATAGCCGATGTGCAAAAAACGACTGCCACTACAGCCGCGGCAAATATCATCATGCGCATGGGATTTACTCTTCGTGGTTTTTGAGAACTTTTTCTATGCGGCGGTCAGGTATCAACCATATCAGTGCCATCGCAACATACATTGCCATCGCCAACAGAGGATACCAGCAGGCCAGCATCATGCCTGTAGCATAGACCACTGGCGAGAGCTTGCCCTTCCAGTCTGCACCCACTGCTTTTTTCAGCAATGAATCCTCACCCTGAGTAGCAATGATTTGCTGTTGCAGGATGAAATAGGCAATCGCCGACATCAGCAAAACCGCACCATACAAGGCTGCCGGGATGGGGGCGAAATGATTTTCACCTACCCAGCCTGTCGCAAATGGAATCAGTGAAAGCCAGAACAGTAAATGCAGGTTGGCCCATAAAATCCCACCAGTCACCTTGCGGCAGGTATGCAGCATATGATGATGGTTGTTCCAGTAGATACCGACATAAACAAAGCTCAGTATATAGCTGAGGAATACCGGCCATACAGGCAGCAGGATTTCCAATGTGCCGCCATGCGGTACCTTCATTTCCAGCACCATGATGGTGATCAGGATAGCGATCACGCCATCGCTGAATGCTTCCAGTCTGGTTTTGCCCATCATGCTTGCTCCGTCTTGTTAAACTTTAATTATTCTGACGGATATGTTTGCCCAGCGCCAGCAAAAAACTTTGTGAAGCCGGAGTAAGCGTGCAGATGCACATCTGATGTGGTCAGCGCCTCAGGTGTGCAATAACCTGCCACCAGCGAACGACCAATTCTCCCAGGCAGTTTCCCTGAAGCAGACCATGATGTTTTCTGGATTCATGCTCTTGTCGCAAAGACGCTTCATGAGAGTATCCAGTAACTTCTTCTTGATCTGTACACTGCGCCCGACGGACCAGAGTATCTCGATCAGGACAAAGTCCTGGTTTCTGTCCTTGTGCAGATCAGGGTAGTGAGTATCAAAGCGGAAGTTTTCTGTATCAAGTTCAAGTATGCGCTGGAACTTGTCTTTCTCTGGCACACCCGCTTCTATCAATGCCGCGTGCACGGCATTCAGGACAGTCTCTTTGAACAGCAGGGACTTGGGTTTGCAGACGGTAATTGTGACGAGGGGCATGATGTCTCCTTTTCTACAAAAACTGCGACTTCTTAAAGAAGCTTATTTCCATCTTAGCAAATTAAATAGCTCTTTTGAAATTCTTTATACTTATTTTGGTTAGGCTTCCCGACATTTAGGTTATGTCAGGCATTGCTTAACAAATCCTTACCTAAGACAGCTATGCAAGCGCATATCAGCAAAGGTATCATCGCACATCATTTCCGCACAAAAACATTGCATGTCAGATAAGCACCACGCCGTTTTGCTGAAGGCCTCCCGGTTTATAGGGATGCTGCTCTGTCTGTGCTGCCTGCAATCAAAAGCGCATGCTGAAACTGTCCTGCCTTTGCTACTCGCAGAAACCCGCGATGAAAATGGTGAAATTGCTCCCATCCGGCCAGAGAACCAAAAAATCATCGCCTATTTTGAACGCGCCATGGATGTGAAATTTGAGGTGCGCCGTTATCCCCTGCCCCGCGTCATAGAAAACATAGGCAAGGGTGAAGGACTGGGATTTGGCTTATCGAAAAATACTGAACGTCTGAAAACCATGCGCTATTCAGAAGCTGTTTTTTCAGATTTTGTCTGGGTCGTGGCCAGGGATGATACGCACATGAAATATGCTGGTATCAGTGATTTGCAGGGCAAATCAGTCGGCATAGTCAGGGGCATACGCTTTGGCGATGATATCGACAAATTACGTAATGTCATGTTTCGCGTAGAAGAAGACCAGCCACAAAACAGCTCACGTCTGAAGAAACTTTTATCGGGTCGCATGGATGTCATGCTGGTCAATTCACGCATGCCAAATGCCAAAGACCTGGAAGCAGAACTGAATCTTTATCTGGATGAAAAGAACCTGCGCAACGAAACGCAGATGAACTATGGTGTCAAAGTATTTGCCAAGCCCTTGCTGGTAGATCCTATCCATTTCACGACTGGCGCCAATACCAGGTTAGATGTCATCAACAAGATCAACGCAGCCATCATCAAGGGCAGGAAGTCTGGCGACTTGCCCACCCTCTGGAAAAACTAAATCTCAGTGCTGAGCAAAGTCAGGACATTGCCCTGATCCGGCCTGGCAGCGCCACTCAGCATATCATCATAGACTTGTCGTACAGCAGCTTCGCCCTGCCCGTGTATCACCTGCATCCATGGTCTTTCTGCTTCCATAACAGGTCGCATGAAAGCCTTCCAGGCCAGAGCTAAACGGGATTGCACACCATTCGGCCCCCAGTCTGTCATGCGCTTCTTGATTTGCGCCGGTGCGAAGAACAAGGTCGGTTTTGCGCCAGGCAAGTTGGATGCACCACTTAACTCTTCCCAGTGTGTGCCGCCAACAGCGCAGCTATATTTCATATTGTCTTTGAAATGATGATGCAACTGGCTGCGCAGTTGCCCATTGCCAGCCATATCGACATACACAACGCCCTGATCAGTTGCCAGCTCAGTCACTTGTTCGTAGCTGATGACGTCATCATAGATAGCCATATTCCGCACAAATTCGAGGTTACCCGGCGAAGTCAGTCCTATGATCTTGCAAGCCTTGTCCTTGCGCAGCGACAGCATGAATGCCAGGCCATAAGCAGTCTTGCTGGAGGCACTGGAGATCAAGACTGTCTGCGCACCAAAGAACTGATTGTCATCCAGAAAATCATCGATCATGAATGAGGTGATGAACAAAGGTCGCAACAAGACCTGTACATCTTCAGATTCTTTGGTGTAGCCAGGATCGGTGGTAGTCCTGACATAGTGATTGTACAGACCATGCATGGCCTGCCTGTGCTCTGCACCGTCGACAAAACCGCCAGGTGAAACCCGTGTTGCCTGCACTGTCAGATGAGTAGCCATGGGGTAGTAGCCATAAAAGCGCTCACCCACTGCCACGCCTTCGGCTTTCGAGGCCAGCACATCACCAAAACCCCAGACCGGGATATTGCCCCAGCCTTCATCGGTAGGGAAAAAATTCCAGTAATGCATGGCTGTGCCAAAGGCTGCATAAGTCACGTTATTTGACGTGAAGGCAAACCGTTCCACCTGTAAAACCACTTCCCCATCTTTCAACTCTGCTTCCGCAGGCACATGCAGGGGCTTGAATCTGGACTCCAATAAATTGCTTTTATTGACAATAAATTCTTTGGCTGAGTTTTTCATGGTCTCGTCGTTTTTATTAAGGAATGTACATTAAAAATCTAGTATCACATGATTCTGGAAATTTTTCTTATCTCGTCGATATTTCATTATTGACAAAATATCCTCGCGCAATACTCCTTCCATTCGCGCCGTTTTCACTACCGTTCACGGCAAACTTCTCTGCCTCGTCGCATCTGCATTGAGGGTAATGCTAGCTCTCTTTAATCTCCGTCCTGTCGCCACATCCGAACAAGTACCACCCCATATTTAATTTAACAGGAGATCCACATGCGCGCATTTCACAGCCCTAATGGCAAAAAAATTCTGTTGGCAAGCAGTCTGCTGCTGGCATTCACGACACAGGCCATGGCATTTTCTGAGCCGCAGTTTCAAACTGCCTTCCAGCAATTCACCCAGTCTGCCAAGGGTAGTGAGGAAGCTGCAGCGAATGCCTTCAGTGAATTGCTCAAACAAGACCCGACCAGCCCTTTGATCATGGCTTATGCCGGAGCCAGCACAGGCAGACTGGCAGTCACCACGATGTTCCCGTGGAAGAAAATGTCTTACGCAGAAGATGGCATGGCGATGCTGGAAAAAGCCCTGCAGCTCGCTACTGCCAATGAAAACGCCCAGGGCCATGGCAGCACGCCCGTGATACTGGAAGTCAAATATGTCGCCGCCAGCACTTTCCTGGCTGTGCCAGCTTTCATGAACCGCGGCCCACGCGGCCTCAAACTCTTGAATGAAGTATTGGAACACAAACAATTCGATAAGGCAGAGCCAGGCTTTCGTGGCTCGGTGTTGATGCGCGCTGCGAGTCTGGCGAATGAGCAAAAACGCCCTGAAGATGCCAAGCGCTACCTGAATGAAGTAGTCAAGCAAAATGCACCGCAGGCAGAAACTGCCAAAGCCATGTTGAAAGGTATTCCATCATGAGCCTGGCACCTGCCATAGAACTGCATGCAGTTCATAAAACTTACCAACTCGGTGCCCATGTCGTCAAGGCCTTGCAAGGTGTAGACCTGACACTGCAGCGCGGTGAATTACTGGCTCTGACCGGCCCGTCTGGCAGCGGCAAGAGCACCATCCTGAATCTGTGCGGCCTGATAGACCATGCCGATGCTGGCGACATCTTGCTCAACGGTGTCAACATCAATGAATACAATGAAACACAAAAAACACTGCAAAGACGCGACACCATAGGTTTTATCTTCCAGAGTTTTAACTTGGTGCCTGTCATGACGGTGGCTGAGAATGTCGATTACCCGCTCTTCCTGACGGGTGTACCGGCAGCAGAAAGACGAGAACGGGTAGCGGCGCAATTGAAGGCCGTTGGCCTGCATGAGCATGCCCAACATTTACCAGATGCATTGTCTGGTGGCCAGCGTCAAAGGGTGGCGATTGCCCGAGCACTCATCAAACGTCCCAGTCTGGTGATTGCTGATGAACCCACGGCCAGCCTGGATTCACACACTGCTGACCAGGTGCTGGACCTGATGCGTGAACGTGGTCATGCAGAAGGCGTGGCCTTCATCATCGCCAGCCATGATAACCGCCTGACTAGCCGCAGTGACCGCATCGTGTCACTGCTGGATGGGAGATTGCAATGAAACTCAGTTGGCTCAAATTTGCCTTTTACAATACTTTGCGCAACCGCCGCCGTTCTGCCATTACCGTGGTCATCGCTGCGCTAGGTACAGCAGCCATACTGTTGGCTGGTGGTTTTGCCTATTCGACCTATGAAGGTCTGGCCCAGATATCTGCGCGCAGCACTGGTCATCTCATCATCGGCAAACCCCAGCACTTCACCAGTGATCAGGATGTGCCCCTGCAATATGGTCTGGAAAATGCAGCTGCCCTGCAAAGCAAACTACTGGCTGACCCAGCCGTGCGCTATGTCTTGCCACGTATAGAATACAGTGGCCTGATCAGCAATGGCGACAAATCCACCATCATGATGGCAGTCGGTATAGACCCTGATGCTGAATTCTCGGTCAAGGGCCCAACCCTGACATTGAAAGAAGGCGAACTCTTGCAAACCGAATCAGCAGAGGCAGAAATCGTCCTGGGTGACGCGCTGGCACGCAGCCTGAAGGCCAAACCTGGCAGCAACCTGACACTGATGGCCAGCACCACAGATGGCGCCTTGAATGCAGTTGATGTCACCGTCAAGGGCCTGGTATCCACGGGTGTGCCTGACCTGGATAAACGCCTGGTGTATTCGAATATCAAGACAGCACAAAAACTCTTGAATACCCAACGCATTTCCAGCCTCGGCGTGTTTCTGAATTCCATGGATGCGACCCTGCCTGCGCAAACCAGGCTGGCAAAAGTATTCCCTGATCTGACCGTGCAAAACTGGCTGGAACAAGCTTTCTTTTATAAGTCTGTGCGTGATTTGTATAACCGCATCTTTGGTGCCCTGGGTGCCATCATCAGCGTCATCGTCGTATTTGTCGTTGCCAATGCTATGGCCATGGCCATCATAGAACGCACCCGTGAAGTTGGCACACTGCGCGCCATGGGCACTTTGCCAGGGCAACTGATACGCAGTTTTTCTTTTGAAGGAATGATACTGGGCGGCACAGGTGCCATCGCCGGTGCCCTGCTGGCGATTACCGTTGCATTGCTGCTCATGGTGTTTCCGGTAGAAATGCCACCACCACCAGGGCGCTCCAGCGGTTACCCCTTACTGATCACGATAGATGCTGCCATGTATGCCATTACCGTGTTCATGATGATTGCCTTGTCGATGCTGTCGTCGGCTTTCATCGCCCGTAAAACCCTGCGTCAGCCAATCGTCGATGCACTCGCTCACAATTAAGACTGGAGAATAAAAATGAAAGCAGCCATACACACTATCGCTTTATTGCTCGCAGCAACAACAGGTCTGGCCAGGGCAGATGAGGTTGGCGACATCCTCAAAGCTGCCGATCAGTTCAGGGTAGGTAGCGAGAACATGCAGGTAGAAACTGAGATCACCACTTTTGCCAAAGATGGCAGCAAGGAAAAAGAAAGAAATTACCTGGTGTTTTCACAGGTCAATCATCAATCTCTGGTGCTCATGAAAAGCCCTGCAGAGAAAGGTCAAAAGGTCTTGATGCTGGGTGATGATTTCTGGATGCTCTTGCCCGGCAGCCAGCGTCCCCTGCGCATCACGCCCATGCAAAAATTACTGGGGGATGCCTCTATCGGCGATATCGCCACGATGAGCTGGTCGCAAGACTACACAGGCAAGATCGTCGGTGAAGAAAAATGCGATGGCAAAGCCTGCGTGCACCTGAGTTTGAATGCCGTGCGTAAATCCGTCGCCTACCAGCGCATAGAGCTATGGCTGGGCAAGACCCGTCACGAACCCATCAAGGCAGATTTGTATGTGCAATCAGAAAAACTTGCCAAGCAGGCCAGCTTTGTTCTCGACAAACCACAAGCACCGACTGCAGTGTCTGAAATGATTTTGCTGGATCAATTGAGCAGCCACAAAGAAACACGTGTGCGCTATCTCAGCCGCAAGCAAAAGACTGTGCCAGAACAATGGCTGAACCCCATGTTCCTGGCCAAGAATCCCAGCCTGGAGTGATTATGCCTGATTTGAAAACCCCAGCCTTAGCTACTTTGCTAGCTGCCCTGCTCTGCACGCCTGCTTTTGCCATGGCTGAAGATGCAGACTTCAGTGGCCAGGTACGTGGCCTGGTTAATAGTTACACCAGCAATGGCACCAGTCCATTGGCGATTGCCAATCAACTGGTGCCGGGCTTGTCGAGCAAGAATACGCAACTGGGCGTGGTGGAAACTGAATTGCGCGCCAGTGGCAAAGGCATTAATGCTGTTGCCACCTTGCAGGGGCAAATCAATGATGGAGGGCGCACCCAGGCCACAGCATGGCTCAATGAACTGTATGGCAGCCTTGGCGATGGCGCATGGCAATTCAGTGCTGGCAAAAAAACCATCGCCTGGGATGTAGGTTATGGCTTTCGCCCGAATGATGTGGTGGCGCAGGAAAAGCGTCGCTCACTGATCAGCACTACTGTCATCGGCAAGCCTTTGGCCAGTCTTGATTATTTCACAGCGAATACCTCAGCAACTTTGGTGTGGGTCAATCCCGGCCATGCTGCAACGACGGATATAGCAGATGAACAGGCGCTGGCGGCACGGGTTTATCACCGTGCTGGCGGCGTCGATCTGCATGGCTTTGGCCGCTATGGTCAAAAGAGTGGTGGCAGTCTTGGTGCTGCTACTTCGTGGGTGGCGACAGATGAAATGGAGATACATGGCTCCTTGCGCTTCATGCAAAAAAATACGGGCTTGCGCATGAATACCGATACTAGCTTGCTGCAGCGTACCAGCCCCTGGCAAAACAATACGCAAAACAATGTCGTGCAAGCCATGCTGGGGGCAAACTACACAACGGAGTCACAGCATAGTTTTTTCCTCGAAGCCTGGTGGGATGGCACCGCCTTGTCAGGCCGCGAATGGCAAGACTGGAACAGGCGCAACCTGACTTTGCAGGGCAGCGTCAATTATTTGCCGCAAATGCAGCAAATAATTGGCTATAACCTGGCCTGGCAAAACCAGGCGTTGTCGGCCTCTGGCAATATTCGTCGCAAGAATGTGTTTGCACGCTGGAGCTGGCAAAAGAATGACTGGCAACCCTCGCTGGATATACTCTGGACCCCAGAAGACAATGGCCGCATCATCACCGCTGCACTGGGCTGGCAGGGCGACCGCATCAGCATCAATGGCGGCTTGCGTATTTATGGCGGCCCGAGCAAGGCAATACTGGCGCAACTGCCAGATAGCAAAACGGCCTATGTTTCTGCTACCTGGGCATTTTGAATGTTGTGACAGGCAGTTTCAGCGAAAATTTAAGCGATAATGGCGGCTTGCTCCAAATCGCTGAAAGCCGCCCCATGTCAAAATCCCATGTTGATGCCAATTATCGTTTCATCGCCGCCAACCAGGAAGTCAATACCCGCATAGCACAAAGACATCAGGCGCTGGCCCTGTATGTGACCCTGGTAGTCAGCCTGCTGGCTGCGCTGGTGGCCTTGAAACCGGGTGAGCCCAGCAGCAAGCTGCCGGTAGAATGGCTGGTAATGGGTTTTCCTGTCGCATCAATTTGCCTGACATTTTTGAATTACAAGGCAGAACGCTCGATCACGAATTTACGCCATTTCCTGGCCACGCTGGAAAGGCTGGAAGATGCCCACCTGCATCTGCCCAGCTACAACACTGATCCACGCTGGGCAAAAAGTGCCAACAAGGCCAGGCGTTTTCAGGATTATGCCTGTGCAGTATTGGTGGCAGCGGCGAATGCCATAGGCCTGGGAGCTGTCATCCATATCTATCCTGAGCGCATTGCGGCCAACCAGTTTGTCATCTGGATCAGTGTCATTACGGCACTGGCTTCACTGTTTGTATTGCTGTTCATGCCAGCCTGGAGTTATCGTCCTGACAGTGAGCTGGAAAAACAGATTATCGTCGCCAATGACGTTACTGCTTCCAGTGATCAGCCTGAGCAGCAAGCTTGAGGCTTTAGTGAGGCTTTAGCTCAAGCGCTGTCATTGACAGCCACGCGCACCGCGTTGCGCCCGGCCAGTTTTGCTTCATAAAGCATGGTATCAGCACGCTGGAACCATGCCTGGCCATCTTCTCCGGCAATTTTCTTTGCCACACCTATGGAGACGGTAACCGGATAATCACGCAGCAATTGTGCCTTTTCTACCAGGGTGCGCAATTCCTCGGCAAACCTGGCTGCGGCAATATCGTCTGCGCCCATGGCAATCACGACAAATTCTTCGCCACCATAGCGGAAAAAGCAGTCTGCCGTGCGTATGCGTGAGCGCAGCAGTGCGCAAAACTGTATGAGGACCTGGTCACCCACCATATGTCCAAACTGGTCATTGATGCGCTTGAAGTGGTCCAGATCAAGGATCAGAATGCAAACATCGGTATGTACTTCATCCTTGGCGCAGATGGTCTGTAACTGCTTGTCAAACGCACGGCGGTTGCCAGCACCGGTTAAAAAGTCTTTTTCTGCCTGCTGGTTCAATTCAAAATGCTGGAGACTGGTGCGGTCAGAAAAAATATAGGAAAACAGATTGATCAACACCAGGGTGACGACCAGACTGGACAGGTCCAGCAACTGCATGGCTTTGTGCAAAATCACGATCAGCACGATCAATGAAATGCTGTTGATCATCAGGGCTTCTTTTGCCCTGAGTATGAAAAAGGCAGCGATCATGGTGGGATAAACCCAGTAAGCGATAGGCACGCCCTTGACATACACAGCCGCCAGCATGCCCATGGAATAAAACACAGTGACAGCAAGCCCGGCCAGGCGCACGCGCCTGGTACGCCAGACAAAAACGATGATGCACAACATACCCAGCACGATCAACAGATCAACTGTTGCCATCAAAAAATTACCCTGCAACAGGCGCACTATGCCAAAAGGAAGGATGCTCGGTATGCTCAGGCCACAAAGCATGAGCAAGACTACTTCTTCTTTTGAGCGTTTTAACAACATGCTGTTTTCCCGGCTATTGCCCCTGCAAAGCAGGAAGCTGTTCAATGCCAGCCTAACTCAAGCGACAAGCATATGTCCAACACTATGCGACATGCTTTGCATGAAAAAAACAGTCTTGTTATGTCGTCGTAAAGATTTGTTTATCCGCTGGCAAGATCAGGCAATATCAGGATGCAAACGTGAATACATCCAGAAATTGCCCGGTGTGCCGCGCACCATGCGAAAAGCCCGCAGATGGCCTTCTCGTTCAAAGCCCATGCGCTCCAGCAGTTGTATGGAATGGGAATTGGTTTCCAGCACAGTCGCCTGGATGCGCTTATAGCCAGCCTGCTCAAAGCCCCATTGACACAGTGCCATTGCTGCAGCTTGCATGACGCCCTTGCCCCAGTATTCAGGTGCCAGGTCATAGGCAAGTTCCGCACTACGGTTGATGCCGGAAATGGTATGAAAACCAACCGTACCTACCAACCTGTCTTCTTCCCTGCTGACGATGGCAAGCCGAATAGGGGTATCAGGTGCAGCGCTTTCATATGCATCGAACTGTGGCAACAGATCTTTTGCCGCACTGAGATTCCAGCTGGTATGCCTGATCACATCCGGATTTTTGAGATAGTCATACCAGGCTGCTGCATCACTGCGGCGCATGCTGCGTAAGCGGACATCCTTGTGTGAAATTTCAGGTACATTGTTTAGCCACATATATTCCGCGCCGCAACATATTTATTGTTTGGCGATGAGCTTGCGCACTACATCATTAAACATCTCAACCATGCGCGGATCAAACTGGCTTTCAATATTGGCGTTAATCTCGGAAATCGCACTCAGCAAACTGCGTTTAAAACTGCGGTCTGAGCGCTCATTGGTGACCGAGCAAAAGGTATCAACTATTGCCAGTATGCGTGCTCCAGGATGTATCTGATCCGCTTTCAAACCATTCGGATAACCGGTGCCGTCATAGCGCTCATGATGATCGAGAACGATACGTGCTGCTTCGTCCCAGCCACCAAAGCGCAAGAGTATCTGACTGGCAGTAACTACGTGTTCCTGCACAATTTTCAGTTCCTCTCTTGAAAGTCCTGCTTCCTTATTAAAAATACTATGTGGAATAAAACTCATTCCCACATCGTGCATCAGGGACGCTGCTTTCAATTGTCGTGCATCGACTGGCAAACCCAATGCTTCATTCAATGCTTCGGCTAATTGTGCGGACTGTTCGCTGCGATTTTTTCTATAGATACTGAGATTATCAATTTGTTGAGCAAACTTGTACATCATTGTCATGTCATCTGACAATTCCAGCATTACTTTCGGGGCTTTTACGACATTTTCCTTGTTTGCGACTTTCCCATCCAGCAAAGCAATTGCATCTTTGAATTGCTGCGCATGAAAGCCGCCACTGGAAGTCTTTTGCAAGCCGTCGCAAAGGACGTACAATTTCTTGCGCCGGACATTACTGGTGTACCCATGAGCGATCAGGTCATTCAGCAAATCCTCAACCTCATCAATGGCCAGTAAAAGGAATTCACCCAGTTCACGACAATAAGGGTCCTGCTCTGCCCTGACCCTGGCGACGATTTCTTCCAGCCTGTGCAATAACTCGACAAAGGGAATCAGGCCAACCATCTGGCAATTGCCCTTGAGTGAATGCATGGCGCGGAACAGGCGGTGTACATAGGCGGCACCGCCCTGATTATTAAGCTCTTTGACGCAGGCCTCGGCTTCTTCACATGCCTCCCGCGTGCAATCGACAAAGTCATCGATGATGCTGCGCTCCATGGCCAGGAATTCAGGAGAAGTGAAACTATCAACGCTTGTGGCTGTGTTCATCTTAGGGTTTTCCTGATTGTCGTACGTCAATATTACTGAAAATTATAGTCCAAAGCAGCATCCATGAACGAACTGTAAGACTATTTTGGATGACAGACAGAATTTCCACAACACATAAAGATATTGAATACTGTTGGGCGTAATTATCTTCAGACAATTAGTGATGACTGTGTCAATTGAAAAATTTAATAGTCAGACTGGCAAATCAATTGCTATTATAGGAAGCATGGCAGCAAGCTCTCTACTTGGCTGGAAACAGCATAAGTGCAGTTTATTCAATTAAAGCTAAGATTTACCTCATGAAATCCAGTATCTTGAAATTGGTTTTGCCGGTGTGGCGGGTGCTCCCTACAGAATTTCGCCAATCCAGCCTGGCCGCAAAAATCCGGCGCCAATTCATAGCTCCGGTAGCCGTACCGGTCCCTGCCGTCGTTCAGCTTGAACCGGCGCCACCAATGCCCGTTGAAGTTGAAGACCCGCTCATCCCTGTGCGTGCATGGCAAGATGGTTTCAAGCCAGCTCACGACTATCTGCAGTCCCCACCACCTGCCCGAACAGAGCCGCTGAAATCATCCATGTGTACAGAACAGATGATGCGCACCGAGGTTTTTCAATACTGGACTGCACGCATGGGAGACAGGCCAGGTCACATGCACAGAAAAATCTGGGAGTGGGCTTTCATCACCCAGGCTTTGAAAGAGCGCGGCATGCTGCAAGAAGGGCAGCTTGGCCTGGGATTTGCTGTCGGCACAGAACCCTTGACTGCTATCTTCGCAGCACATGGTGCCAGCATCATCGCCACGGATTTGTTCACTGAAGAAGCACAAGCCAAGGGCTGGGTTGACTCCACCCAGCACGCGAATGGTTTTGAAGCCATCAACCAGCGTAATCTCTGCGATGAAAAAGAATTACGCAGACTGGTCGAATTCAAATTTGCCGACATGAACAATATCAGTGAAGAGCTGCATGGCAAATTCGACTTCCTGTGGTCATCCTGCGCCTTTGAACATCTGGGTTCCATCGAACATGGCAAGCAATTTGTCTATAATGCCATGCATTGCTTAAAGCCCGGTGGCATCGCAGTGCACACGACAGAATTCAATATGTCTTCCAATGAAGATACTGTCGATACAGGCGCTACCGTCTTGTTCCGCAAGCGCGATATAGAAGAAATCATCACTACGCTGCAATCGCAGGGTCATCAGATAGAAATCGACTGGGATGAAGGCGATGGCTACGCAGATGGCCATGTCGATATGGCGCCCTACGTACAGGATACGCATCTGCGTTTGCAGATAGAAAAATACGTAGTGACCTCGATAGGTTTGATCGTACAAAAAGCGGCGTAATTTTTAGCAATATCCGCATATTAAAAAAGCCCTGCAATCTTCAAGGATTGCAGGGCTTTTTAACTATCTGACGGTCTGGCTATCTGACTGGCTTAATCAGAAAACACCTTGCTTGCAGGTGTGATGCTGACAGCCTCAGCCTTGATGTTGAGCTTGCGCTTGCTGATGACCTGGTCTTCATCCAGCAATTCCTTGGGTTTATCTGAATTGTATTTGATCGGTGATTCAGCATCGGCCACCAGCTTTGCCTTCAGGTCGGCAGCATCTTTGGCGATGATGACGACAGACAGGTTTTCTGCCGACAAATGCTTCTTGATGGCGGCATTGACATCTGCCAGGCTCAGTTTACTCAGGTTATCACGCATCATCTTCGTGAATTCAGGCGTATGGTGCCATTGCGAATCCATGGCGTAGCCTAGCTGCTGGTCCTGGGTGGCCGTCATCATGAAGACATTTTTCATGAGGTAGGCACGTGTGATCTCGAATTCTTCCTTGCTGAGGCCCTTGTTGACCATTCTGTCGAACTCGGTAAGCGCAACACGTATGGCCATCTGGGCATTTTCCGGCGCGACCGGGCGTATCCAGATTTCAAACAGTTGTGACTGACGCGCCCTGTTGGCAGTCGGGAAGAACTGGAACATACCGCCAGGGAAGGCTTCGATATAGGCATAGTCGCCGTAATTCATGCCACGTACTTCGCGTATGCGCTGATACAAATGGGATGAGCTGGCACGGTGCTCACCCAGCCAGGTCTTGGCCAGCCACAAGGCGGCAAAATCAGGATGTGCACGCGTCACCGTGATGGGCTGCCCCAAAGAGATAGCGGTTGCCCGCGTATTTTTTTCTATGATCTCCACTTCCAGCCCTTTGCTGACCTTGCCCACGGGTGCCGTAATACGGGCAATGCCTGCACCCTCAGGCAATTTCGCCAGTGCTTGTTGCAAGGAAGCCTGCATCGCTTCTGTTACGTCGCCAGAAATACCAACCTTCAGCGCACCCTTGGTATAAGCCTGTTTCCAGAACTGTTTGACATCATCGAGCGTAATCGCATCTATGCCCTTGATCGTACCCAATACAGGGTGGGCATAGGGTGACGCTGCAAACACATTGGTTTGCAGACGTTCTTTGGCGAGTTCTTCTTCGTTGTTGTCCTTCAAATCCAGCGTCAGGGCATTCTTTTGCGCATCCTTGAGGCGGCGGAAATCTTCTTCGCGGAAGCCGGGTTCCAGCAATTGCGGCAAGGCGATATTGATCAGATCGTCCCATTTGTCTTTATGGACGGAACCGCTAAAGGTAGTCATTTCCTTGTCGGTCAGGCCATTGAAGCTGGCCGCCAACGGGAACAAGGCCTTCTTGATTTCATCAATCTTGCGCTCTTTGGAACCTGCCGCATCGACCATGGCTGCAGTCAGGGCTGCCAGACCTTCCTTGCCTGCCGGATCATTGGCTGCACCGGCATTGAACACCAGCTTGAAGCGTATCTGTGGCAGAGTGGATTTTTGTACCAGCATGTCAAGCTTGCTGCCCGTGCTCTTGTCAGCAAAGCTGGCCAGCTTGGGCAACTGGCTGACCTCGGCAGGCAAGGCTGTATTCGACAGCGTGGTGACGATCATGCTGTCATCACTCAGGTATTTCTTCGCCGCAGCCTGCAAGTCAGCTGGCGTCAGACTATCTATGAGCTGATAGAACTGATTCATGGTCGCGTAAGAACGCTTGTAATGAACAAAGCGCACCAGGGTAGAAGCGATCTGCTCGGTATTATCGAGTGAACGTATCACGCCGTATTTGAGTGCAGACTTGGCGTCGGCCAGTTCTTTGTCAGACAATGGTTTGGCGGTGATGCCGGCAACGGTCTTGAGGATGGCATCGCGCACATACACCACGTCTTCCGGCTTCTTGACGCGTGCGCCTATGGTCGCCAGGCCAGGATCAACATTGTCTGGCGTAAAGTCAAACAACTGATCGACCTTTTGCTCGTCTTGCTGCAAACGCTTGTTCAGTGCTGAGGTAGAACCGAATGACAGGTTCAGCAGCAGACGCAGGGCCGCATGTTCCTTGTTCACTTCAGAAAAAGCTGGTGCATGGAAAGCCACTGTCACATACGGCAGAGTTGGGCTAGGCCATGGCACATGCTTGTAGATCGCACCTGTCGCTGGTGGTTCTGCAGGAACAGCAGGCTGCACCTTGCCGCGCTGCCATTTACCCCAGTACTTCTCGACCAGGGCGATGGCTTTCTGCGGCTCTACATCACCGGCGATGATGACGGTGGTACGCTCAGGGCGGTACCAGCGGTCAAAGAATACCTTGGAATAGGCATATTGATTGGGCATGTCCTCAATGTCCTTGAGAAAGCCCATGGTGGTGTGCTTGTAAGTGTGCTTCTGGTAAGCCGCGTCGCGCATGACTTCAAACAGCTTGCTGATGGGGTTGGCGCTGTTCTTGTTGTATTCACCCAGTACCGCACGCGATTCTGTCTTGAAATCTGCTTCACTATAGGACAGGTTCTGGAAACGGTCTGCCTCTATCCTCAGCATGGTTTCCAGGTCTTCCTTGGAGAAGGTCGTGTGATAGTTGGTCAGGTCATCGCTGGTGTAGGCATTTTGCCTCGCGCCGGTGGCCGTCAATATATCTTTGTACTTGTCTGCCGGAATTTCCTTGGTACCGCGAAACATCATATGCTCAAAGAAATGGGCAAAACCGGATTTACCCTCTTCTATCTCATTGCGCGAACCAGTCTGTACCGGAATGTGCAGCGAGATGATGTTAGGCAAGCCAGTCGGCACGATGATGATTTTCAGGCCATTGGGCAAAAGCTTTTCTGTTGCATGGAATGGCAGCAGGTCTGCGGTTTTTTGCCCTGGCTTGATCGCCTTGGCAGTAATCGCTGGAGTTGCACCGGCTTTGTCCTGTGCATGAACAGAAATAGCCGGGAGAAAGGCAGTTGCCAGCGCAAGGGCCAGCGTGCTGCGTACAAAGGTTTTCATGGTTGCACCACCTGTAATATTTTATTGTAAGGGAGCTTGATCAGATTTTACGGAGCTACTTTTGACCAACGTGCAAAGATAGCTCAAAAAGCAGCAATTTGACTACAGTTTGCAGAACAAGTTCATGGAACCACTGATTAAGCTACTGCGCGACGCGATTTTGAACCTGCTGTTTTTGCAAATTCGTCGCCGTACCGAAGTATGACTGCGCTTCTGGGTTTCCAATGCTCTAAACTAGCGCCGCTCGCTACGCTTAGTCAGCGGTTCCTAAAAGACGAATACAAAAAAGCCCTGATGCTTTTTATGCATCAGGGCTATCTTTACAGCAAACTCACTTACTTTTTACGCTGCGGTGGCAAGTCAGTACAGACACCTTTATACACCTCAGCCGCCATGCCTATCGATTCACCGAGGGTAGGATGTGGATGGATGGTTTTGCCGATATCGACCGCATCAGCACCCATCTCTATCGCCAGGGCGACTTCGCCTATCATGTCACCGGCATGTGTGCCGACAATGCCGCCACCAACGATACGTTTGGTTTCTGCATCGAACAGCAACTTGGTGAAGCCTTCATCACGGCCATTGGCCACTGCACGGCCAGACGCAGCCCATGGGAAATGACCTTTTTCAAGCTTGACGCCTTTGGCCTTGGCTTCATCTTCTGTCATACCTACCCATGCGACTTCAGGGTCAGTGTATGCAACGGATGGAATCACGCTGGCATCAAAGTAAGCTTTTTCACCGGATGCTGCTTCTGCTGCCACATGGGCTTCATGCACAGCCTTGTGTGCCAGCATGGGTTGGCCAACCAGGTCACCAATCGCAAAAATATGCGGCACATTGGTGCGCATTTGTTTATCGACATTGATGAAGCCACGGTCAGTCACGGCCACGCCTGCCTTGTCAGCGGCAATTTTCTTGCCGTTGGGGCTGCGGCCTACTGCAACCAGTACCAGATCATAGACTTGCGGTGCGGGTGCTGTTGCGCCAGCTTCTGCCGCTTCGAACGTGACCTTGATGCCTTCAGGCAGGGCTTCAACAGCAACCGTTTTGGTTTTCAACATGATGTTGTCAAAACGTTTTTCATTGAATTTTTGCCAGACCTTGACCATGTCACGGTCCGCGCCCTGCATCAGGCCATCCAGCATTTCTACGACATCAATGCGCGAACCCAGGGTGGAATACACGGTCGCCATTTCCAGTCCGATGATGCCGCCACCGATGACCAGCATGCGTTTTGGTATCTGGCGCAATTCCAATGCACCTGTACTATCGACGATGCGCGGGTCAGCCGGTACAAAAGGCAGGTTCACGACAGAAGAACCAGCGGCAATAATCGCCTGCTTGAACTGCACGGTTTTCTTGCTACCATCGGCCGCGGTGACTTCGATATGGTTAGGGCTCAAGAATTGGCCTAAGCCCTGCACGACATTGACCTTGCGGGCTTTTGCCATGCCATTCAAGCCAGTCGTCATTTTCTTGATGACGCTTTCTTTGTAGCCGCGCAGTTTATCGATATCGATTTCTGGCTTGGCAAATGTCACGCCATGCGCTGCCATGGATGCGGTTTCATCAATTACTGCTGCTACGTGCAACAGTGCCTTGGATGGGATACAGCCAACATTCAGGCAAACACCACCCAGCGTGGAATAACGTTCTACCAGGACGGTATTCATGCCCAGATCAGCAGAACGGAAGGCTGCGGAATAACCACCAGGACCAGCGCCCAAGACCATCATGTCGCATTCAATATCGACCTTGCCGGTGTAGCCGGAAGCGACTGGCGCGGGGACGGCAGGAGCGGCTGATGCGGTAGTCGCGGCCACTGCAGTAGCGACAGCGGGAGCAGACGCTGCCTGGCCTGCAGCTTCAACAAGCAACAGCAAGCTGCCTTCAGCAACCTTGTCACCGACCTTGACCTTGATTTCTTTTACCGTACCGGCATGGCTGGATGGGATCTCCATACTGGCCTTGTCGGATTCAACTGTGATCAGCGACTGATCGAGCTTGATGCTGTCGCCCACCTTGACCATGACTTCGATGACTTCAACTTCCTTGAAATCACCAATATCAGGGACTTTGACTTCGATGATGCCGACTGGCCCAGCAGGTGTAACAGCCACAGGCGCGGCAGCAGCAGGAGCCGGTACTGGAGCAGCCGCAACTGCGGGAGCGGCCTGAGCCGCAGGCGCTGCACTTGCCGCAGCCCCCTCAGCTTCAATTACCAGCAACAGACTGCCTTCGGCAATCTTGTCACCGAGCTTGACTTTCACTTCCTTGATGACACCGGCATGGCTGGACGGGATTTCCATGCTGGCCTTGTCGGACTCCACTGTCACCAGTGATTGATCAACCTTGATGGTGTCACCCACCTTGACCAGCAATTCTATGACTTCAACTTCCTTGAAATCACCGATATCGGGTACTTTGACTTCGATAGTGCTCATAGTCTGGTCTCCGTTCACAGCAAGGTTTTACGCAGATCAGCCAGGACATCGGCCAGATAAGCAGTGAACTTGGCAGCCATGGCACCATCAATGACGCGATGGTCATAGGACAGTGACAAAGGCAACATCAGGCGTGGCTGGAATTGCTTGCCATCCCAGACAGGTTTGATATTGGATTTGGACAAGCCCAAAATCGCCACCTCAGGTGCATTGATGATAGGGGTGAAAGCCGTACCGCCGATACCACCGAGTGAAGAGATCGTGAAGGTTGCGCCCTGCATGTCAGCAGGTTTCAGTTTGCCATCGCGTGCCTGGGCCGACAACTCGCCCATTTCAACCGCGATTTGCGACAGGGTTTTCTGGTCTGCGTTTTTAACAACAGGCACGACCAGGCCATTAGGCGTGTCGGCAGCAAAACCGACGTTGTAATACTGCTTCAGGATCAGGTTTTCACCTGTTGCATCGAGCGAAGAATTAAATGCCGGGAATTTCTTCAACGCTGCAACACTGGCCTTGATGACGAAAGCCAGCATCGTCAGTTTGACGCCGGATTTGACCAGGGCTTCGTTCGAAGATTTACGGAATTCTTCGAGGTCGCTGATATCAGCTTCATCAAATTGCGTGACATGCGGGATCATCACCCAGTTGCGATGCAGGTTAGGGCCGCTGAGTTTTTTGATGCGTGACAAAGGCGATGTCGTGGTCGCGCCAAACTTGCTGAAATCCAGCGATGGCCATGGCAATACATCGAGGCCGACGCCACTGCCATTTTTTGCCGGAGCAGAAACCGCAGCAACAGCTGTGCTGCCTGCCATGATGCCCTTGACGAAGTTTTGTACGTCTTCTTGTGTGATACGGCCTTTTTGACCAGAACCGGCAACACGGCTCAGATCGACGCCCAGTTCACGTGCAAATTTGCGTATGGATGGTGAGGCGTGCGCTTTGCCTGCACTGGCTGTTGCTACAGGTGCAGGTGCAACCGGTGCTGCTGCGACTGGAGCCGGTGCAGGTGCGGGGGCCGCTGGTGCAGGCGTTGCCGCTGCTGGCGCGGGAGCTGCTGCCGTAGCAGCCGCAGGTACTGGTGCCGCCGCTGCATTTGCTGCAGCATCAACCACGACCAGCAAAGAACCTTCAGCAACCTTGTCGCCGACCTTGACTTTAATTTCTGTGACTACACCGGCATGGCTGGATGGAATTTCCATACTGGCTTTATCTGATTCTACGGTGATCAGTGACTGATCGACCTTGATGATGTCGCCGACTTTGACCATCAGCTCAATGACTTCAACTTCCTTGAAATCACCAATATCCGGTACTTTGACTTCTACGCTACTCATAGTTTTCTCCATTGTCGCCCTGCGCTATCACAGGGCGGTTGGGGTGAAGCCAGGTTTATGCTCTGTCTTCACGCTCATCCTGCCCCACTCTAAAAATGAAAGTGGCAGGAAATGTTAGTGGGTGTCAGACGTAAAATTACACAGTAACCGGATTTGGTTTATCTGCATTGATACCGTATTTGGCAATTGCCTGCGCCACCACGGATGCGGACAAGGCACCTTCATCAGCCAGTGTCTTCAAGGCAGCGATGACCACGAAGTAACGGTTGACTTCAAAGAACTCACGCAATTTGGCGCGGGAATCAGAGCGACCAAAACCATCTGTACCCAACACTTTATAGCTACGGCTCTTAGGTATGAAGGCACGTACCTGTTCAGCAAAGGTGCGCATATAGTCGGTTGCGACAACGATAGGGCCAGCCGTGTCTTTCAGGCATTGAGCGATGTAAGGCACACGTGGTTCTGCAGTCGGGTGCAGCATGTTCCAGCGTTCAGCATCCTGGCCGTCACGGGCCAGCAAAGTGAAGGATGGAGCTGACCAGACATCGGCAGCAATACCCCAGTCGTTTTGCAGCAACTCAGCACCGGCAATCACCTCACGCAAGATGGTGCCTGAGCCCATCAGTTGCACGCGATGCTTGGTAGTCTGCTCGGATTTTTGCAACTGGTACAGGCCCTTGATGATGCCTTCTTCCTGACCGGCTTTCAAACCTGGATGGCTATAGTTTTCATTCATCAGGGTGATGTAGTAAAACACATCTTCCTGATCGGTCACCATGCGGCGCAGGCCATCATGCATGATGACTGCCACTTCATGCGCAAAGGTCGGGTCATAAGGAATACAGTTAGGGATGGTGGATGCCAGTACATGGCTGTGACCATCTTCATGCTGCAAGCCTTCACCATTCAGCGTCGTGCGACCGGCAGTACCGCCGAGCAAGAAGCCGCGTGCACGCATATCGCCAGCAGCCCAGGCCAGATCGCCAATACGTTGCAGGCCGAACATCGAGTAATAGGTATAGAACGGGATCATGACGCGGTTATTGGTAGAGTAGGAAGTCGCCGCAGCGATCCATGAACTCATACCACCAGCTTCATTGATACCTTCTTGCAAAATCTGACCAGCTTTGTCTTCGCGGTAATACATGACCTGGTCTTTATCGACAGGCTCATACAACTGCCCCACCTGACTGAAAATACCGATCTGGCGGAACAGACCTTCCATACCAAAAGTACGGGATTCATCGACCATGATAGGCACGACGCGTGGACCCAGGCTGGCGTCGCGCAGCAAGGCGGTCAGGATACGGACATAAGCGGCTGTCGTGGAAATTTCACGACCCTCTGCCGTTGGTTCCAGCATGGCCTGGAAGGCGGTCAATTCTGGCACCACCAGAGCCTCGTCGGCTTTTTGACGACGTTGCGGCAGGTAGCCACCGAGTTCTTTACGACGCGCATGCAGGTATTGCATTTCTGGCGTGTCATCAGCCGGTTTAAAGAATGGGATTGCTGGCAATTCGGAATCCGCAATCGGCAACTGGAAGCGGTCACGCATGGCCTTGATGGCTTCGTCGTCGAGCTTCTTGGTATTGTGTGCGGTGTTGCGTGCTTCGCCGGATTTGCCAAAACCAAAGCCCTTGATACTCTTGGCCAGGATAACGGTAGGCTGGCCCTTGTTTTCCTGGGCGACTTTAAATGCTGCATAAATCTTGTGTGGGTCATGACCACCACGAGTGAGACGCCAGATGTCGTCATCCGACATTTTGCTGACCATTTCCAGCAATTTTGGATGTTTGCCAAAGAAGTTGGCACGTACATAGGCACCATCCTTGGCTTTGTAGTTCTGGTATTCGCCATCAACGGTTTCCATCATCACTTTTTGCAGGATGCCGTCTTTGTCTTTCGCCAGCAATTCGTCCCAGCCGCTACCCCAGATGACTTTGACGACATTCCAGCCTGCGCCACGGAAATCAGATTCCAGTTCCTGGATGATTTTGCCATTGCCACGTACCGGGCCGTCCAGGCGCTGCAGGTTACAGTTGACGACAATCACCAGATTGTCGAGCTGTTCGCGGCCAGCCATGCCGATCGCGCCCATGGATTCTGGTTCATCCATCTCACCATCGCCGCAGAATGCCCAGACCTTTCGTTTTTCAGTGTCAGCAATACCGCGTGCGTGCAAATACTTCAGGAAACGCGCCTGATAGATCGCCATCAACGGACCCAGGCCCATGGACACGGTAGGGAATTGCCAGAAATCAGGCATCAGTTTTGGATGCGGGTAAGAAGACAGCCCCTTGCCATCGACTTCGCGGCGGAAATGCAGCAACTGATCTTCAGTCAAACGACCTTCGAGGAAGGCGCGTGCATAGATACCAGGGGAAGAATGGCCCTGTATGTAAAGCAGATCACCACCGTGATCTTCAGTCGGCGCATGCCAGAAATGGTTAAAGCCTATGCCCAGCATATTTGCCAGCGACGCAAAGCTGGAAAGGTGACCACCAAGGTCGCCATCAACGCGGTTAGCCTTGACCACCATGGCCATCGCATTCCAGCGCATATAAGAACGCAGGCGCTCTTCAATTTCCAGGTTACCCGGGCAATGCTCACCCTGGTCAGCCGGAATTGTATTCACATAGGCTGTATTGCTGGAAAACGGGATATGGGCACCACGGCGGCGCGCCAGATCTACCATGCGTTCCATCAGGTAATGTGCGCGTTCTGGGCCTTCGGCCTCTATGACTGCTTCAAGCGCATCCAGCCACTCATTTGTTTCAACTACATCGGGATCATTGGCGGCCTGGGCCAGCACCTGGTCTATCTGGGGTGACATAGAAGGGGTCTCCTGTTGGTGCGCGTCAGGGTGAAACGCGCGGGGCGAATCGACAAATTACGGCTAGTTTTTTGTTCTCGCGAGTATTTTAACAGGACTTTTTAATTTTTCAAATAGCGATATATGATTTTACAATGTGAAATTTACGCCGCAGCGCAGCAATTAAAATGAAAAATTCTTTTATTTTATTCATAAGCCATCTATTAAAAGTTAACTCATGATGCTTGATGTGCAGTGCAAAATCCTTGAAATACATGATGAGCATGCTTATTGCTTACAGCATTTAAATTTTTATTAATCCACTGATAAGTTATTGCAATTTACCTACAACTTTTCTAAAGGTAACAAAAAAAGGGCGATGAATAAATAATCATCGCCCTTTCAATCGTCTTTCTAATAAAACTTATTATTTGAATCGATATTTCAGACCCCATTTAAAATGCCCCAATTATTTCAGGGTCTTACCGACTCATAGATCAAGCGCTGCTGATTATGCTGATGCAGTAAATATTTCAATATATTGCTATTGATCTCTTTGCTTGCTGCACTAACAGCAAGCAGATTTCGGGAGGACCACTCTACTTCTGCGCCTAAGTTTTGCAAAGTCTGAGCGACCTCGTCAGTATCCGTGCCCAGAGAATTACCAAACCAGATACGGTGAGTTTTATATCCCGATGGCCTTAGGACACGGGTAAATACATAGTCATTTGTAGTTTCTACTTCATCACCCAAATCCATATCCCAGGTAAAAAAGGGAATGCAACATATAACAAATTTATGCGCATCAATTTTCTTGGTCCATAGCTGCTCCCATTTTTGGGACTCTCCATCGCCATCAACTTTAGCCATTATTAGAAAATCAGCTTCTGCACGCCATACAGGGGATTGATGTTTTCCATACAAATCATCAGCTTTGGCAGACATGTATCTCCATTTTTATTCAAGATATGATTCGGCAATAATAGGGCATCTTAATTCAGTAGTCACCCTAATAAAAATCCAAGGCCGTGCCGTTGCAGTTTGCGAGGTTGACTTGTCTGATACGGTTGGTGTGGCGCCTATCTGGAAGTACAGCACTTTGGTAACTTGCGGGGCGATTTTGGCATAAGAATAAAAAAAGGGCGATGAATAAATCATCGCCCTTAGAATCGCCTTAAACAGCGTAACTACTTATTATTTGAATTGATATTTCAGGCCAACTTTGAAGTAACGGCCGATTGCGCCGCTGCCGTCCATGGGGTTGAAGCCCATAGCACCGTAAGTCAGAGGATCCAGTGGTGCAACCTTGTCAAACAGATTGGCGATGGAACCGAAGACTTCCAGGTTTTTCATTGCCTTGTAGCGGAAAGACACATCCAGAGTCGTGAAGGAAGCCAGTGTGCAACCTGCTGGCGCATCAGTGCCGTCAGCAAACTTGTTGGCGCAAGGCTGGCCTTCTTCTGGGATGTTTTTCATGGAACCACGATAGCTGACTACGCCCGTGATGTTCAATGGACCTCTGTCCCAACCCAGTACAAAGTTGACTTTGTCTTTTGGTGTACCAGCGCAATTGGATGTATCGCAGTTACCATGAGTACCGGCATATTGATGCTGCACTGTACCATCGACACGCAACCAGGAATTAACGTGAGTCCAGTTGACGTCAGCAGTCAGTTTGCCGTATTCACCCAGATTGATACGCTGCCTTGCGTTCAGGTCCACACCCTTGACTTCAGTGTAGCTGGAGTTCGCATAAGGAGCTGCACCACCGATGATGGTACCTGTACCTGGTGTCACCACGCCGTTGATGGTCAGGTTGTTATCCTGACGCAATACGCCTGGCAAGGCCGCTGCTTGCTGGAAGGACATAGAGTTGATTTCGTTATTGCGACGAATCTTCCATGCGTCAATCGCGAAGCTGGTGTCTGGCAATGGGTCCCAGACCATACCCAAAGTGTAACCTTTGGATTTTTCTGGTTGCAGGTTAGGGTTGCCAACTTTGAAGCCTGTGAAAGTCGCAGCGCAGTCAGAAGCCTGTGCGCCTGGCAATGGTGTGCCATTAGGGCAGCGTACTGGATCGCGCACAGATGCCGTACCTGCACTGAAACTTTCTGTACCAGATTCAGGAGCACTTGGTGCACGGAAGCCTTCAGAATAAGTACCACGCAAAGCAAATGTTTTCACTGGTGTCCACTTGGCACCGACTTTTGGTGTCACAGAGGAGAAGTGAGAATATTTGTCGTAACGCAGCGCGCCGGACAATTCAAGAGACTTGATGACCGGAGCCAGCAACTCTGCATAGATCGCAGATACTGTTTCATCGCCCTTAGCCGCTACATAGCTGGCATTGATGGAACCATCTTTACTGCCGTCCAGGGAAGGCATGTCGTAGGATTCACGGCGGTATTCAGCACCGACCGCCAGACCCATCATACCGCCCGGCAAAGCGAACAATTCACGGGAAGCCTTGAAGTCGATGATATCCATTTTGGTAGGTGCATCGATAGTCGCTGTCTTGACCATGGCTGCATACAAAGCCGGATTGTTTTTACTGGCCTGAGTACCTATGTAGTATGGGAAGTATGGGCTCTTGGGATCGCCCAGAGCAGACTTCAATACCGCCATATTGATGGTGTTGGTGTAGTCCAGATGCAGCTTGGATTCAGAATGCAAAATAGCTGTATCGAAATCCCAACCAGCCATCGTACCTTTCAAACCTGCAACGGCGCGGTAGAAGGAGTTGTCAGCAATACGACGGTTAGCACCGACGTCAAACATGGAATAACGCAGACGGACATCAGCGCCATACGGATTTTGCGGATGCGAAGCCGACATCAGGATGGTGTTGCCGTAGTTAATGTTACCGTTCAAATTGGTAGGATTTGAAGGGAAGAACACGTTGGCAGATGTAGAAGGAGGCGTTACTGTGAACGCGGCCTTGCGCTGGGAATAACCAAATTCAGCATAAGCCTGCAAATCATCATTCAACTGCCAGGTACCACGGGCAAACAGGTTCACACCGTCGATTTGTGGCAGCATGGTACGGAACTGATCTGCGTACCACAAACAGCCACCACCTGGATCCTGCACTTTAGTTGTCGACAAGGAGGAGCAACCTGGCAGGGAAACATAGTTCAGCGTTTTTGGATCGCGCAGGGAACCAGCAGGATTTGGTTGCGCGCTGTTATTGCCGGCGATATAACCGGAAGTGAAAGAGCCCACAGTCACCATAGGGTAACCCCAGCGACGCCAGTCGCCTGTACCTATCCAGTCGCGGTCATTACGCTGGCTGTTCATCAACTCATTGGATTTGTAAGCCTCGGCATTGAGGATGATGTTGTATTTGTCTTTGTCCAGATTACCAAAACCGGCAGTGATGGAGCCTTTGATCTGATTGGCATCGCGGGAACCGGAAGTACCAGCAGTCGCGCTGACAGTGATGCCTTCATAGTTCTTTTTCAGGATAATATTAACAACACCGGCAATCGCATCTGCACCGTAGATGGAAGAAGCACCATCTTTCAGGATCTCGATACGTTCAACCACTTCCATAGGGATAGTGGAGATATCTGTAAATGCTTTTTGACCATCATCAGCACGGCCAAACTGCGCCATGCGGCGGCCATTCAGCAATACCAGTGTAGAAGTGGCACCCAGGCCACGCAGAGAGATGGCTGTGGAACCGGCAGCAAAACCATTACCGAAGCTGGTTGGCAAAGAACCCGCGCCATCGGAAGTCAGGGTTTGCAGGTATTCGGCAACGGTCGTCTTACCAGACTTGTCGATATCTGCACGGCTGATGATTTGTATCGGCGATGCAGTTTCAGCTTCAGCACGTTTGATACTGGTGCCTGTTACTTCTACCCGCTGTACCTTGGCGTCATCCTGCGCAAATGCAGGTTGTGCCAGCATACCTGCTGTCATCATCAAGCCGCCTGAAAACATCACGCGCAGCGATCTTGAAATTACCTTTTCCTTCAGCATATCTCTCTCCTAGGGGGTTTGTTTCTAGTGTTACATCGCGGCTAAGCCAGTCAATCAACCACGATGAAAAATATTTTGAAAATTAATTTTCACAATATGTATGAAGCCATTCTTGAAATTTGAAGTCAATGAATACGCAGAGAATGCGGACAGAAAACAACAAAGCGATACAATTCCATAACCAATTGACACAAAAGACTTACATAAAGGTAATTCAAAACTGAAAATTGATTATTAATTACATAATTTTTCACTATGAAAAACAATGTTAAATGGCCGGAATTGAAGTCAACAGCGCGAGCTTGATTTGCAGACATGCTCCATGCGCCGCCATCCCTTATAATCCTGCCTTATCTATCACTAACATAGCCCTATAAAACCATGACTGCCCAAATCATCAGTGGTACCCAGCTTTCTGTACAAATCCGTGCCGATGTAACACAACGTGCCGCCAAACTGACCGCCGCAGGCAAGCAGCCTGGCCTGGCTGTCATCCTGGTTGGTGAGAATCCGGCGTCGCAGGTGTATGTACGCAACAAGGTCAAGGCTTGTGAAGACTGCGGTTTTTACTCAGTTTTGGAAAAATATGATGCAAATTTGACCGAAGAAGCATTGCTTGAGCACATTGCCCGCCTGAACAATGATGCAAAGATCAATGGCATCCTGGTGCAACTCCCTCTGCCTGCCCACATCAATGCCAACAAGGTCATCGAAGCGATTGCGGCAGAAAAAGACGTCGATGGTTTCCATATCAGCAATGCGGGCTTGTTGATGACCGGCCAGCCATTGTTCCGTCCCTGCACGCCTTATGGCGTCATGAAGATGCTGGAATCGATAGATTATCCTGTGCGCGGTGCCAACGCGGTCGTGGTCGGCGCTTCGAATATCGTGGGTAAACCGCAGGCCATGTTGCTCTTGCAAGCTGGCGCTACAGTCACCATCTGTAATTCCAAGACCCGTGACCTGACTGCACATACACGCAATGCCGACATACTGGTCGTTGCTACCGGCAAGCGCAATATTGTCACGGCAGACATGATCAAACCTGGCGCAGTCGTCATCGACGTAGGCATGAACCGCGATGATGAAGGCAAACTCTGCGGTGACGTTGATTATCTGCCAAGCACAGAAGTCGCGGGTTATATTACGCCAGTACCAGGCGGTGTCGGTCCGATGACAATCACCATGCTGCTGGTCAACACCATAGAAGCCGCTGAAAGAATTTAATATGACCCAAGACAATCCCCTGCTCGACTTTAGCGATTTACCGCGTTTTTCTGACATCCAGGCCCAGCATGTTGGCCCAGCGATTGCCGCCCTGCTGGAAGAAAACCGTGCAGTGATTGCAGAACTGGAAAAAAACACTGGCCCGGTTACCTGGGACAAGTTTGTAGAGCCACTGGAAAACGCCACAGAAAAACTGGGGCGCGCCTGGGGGATAGTCGGTCATTTAAATGCGGTTGTCGATACGCCAGAAATGCGCGCCGCCTACAATGAAAACCAGCCAGCCATTACTGAGTTCTGGACAGAGCTGGGGCAAAATCTCGCCCTGTTTGCCGGCTATAAAGCCTTGCAGCAAGCGCCTGAATTTGCCAGCCTGCCACAAGCCAGAAAAACTATCATCCAGAATGCGATACGCGACTTCCAGTTGAGTGGTGCAGAACTGGCCGAGGACAAGAAGCTGCGCTATGCAGAGATACAAGAAAAGCAGGCTGCCCTATCGACCAAATTTTCTGAAAACCTGCTCGATGCAACCAATGATTACGGCCTCTTCATCGAAGATGTAGCCGAGCTCAAAGGCTTGCCAGAAGATGTATTGCAGGCTGCCAAATCAGCGGCAGAAGCCGATAGCAAAACCGGCTATAAATTCACCCTGCACTTCCCTTCGTATTTCCCGTTATTACAATACGCAGAAAACCGTCATATCCGCGAAACCATTTACCGCGCCAATGCGACCAAGGCTTCAGAGCTTGGCAGCAAGGCAGAATGGGATAATAGCGACATCATGGCCGAACTGCTGCGCCTGCGCAAAGAAGAGGCGCTGCTGCTGGGTTATCAAAATTTTGCCGAAGTATCACTGGTCAGCAAGATGGCAGAATCACCGGCGCAAGTCAGCCAGTTCCTGGAAGACCTGGCAAAACGCGCCCGCCCTTATGCAGAAAAAGACCTGGCAGAATTGCGTGCCTTCGCGGCAGACGAGCTGAGCATCAGCGACATGCAAGCCTGGGATACTGCCTATGCATCCGAAAAACTGCGCCAGCAACGCTATGCCTTTTCTGAGCAGGAAGTGAAGGAATACTTCCCTGAGCATAAGGTTGTCGATGGCTTGTTCCGCGTCATCCAGACCCTGTTTGCAGTCGATATCAAACCAGATCAGGCAACTGTCTGGCACAAGGATGTGAAGTTTTACCGGCTTGAAAAAAATGGCGCGCTGATCGGTCAGTTTTATCTTGACCTGTATGCCCGCAATGGCAAACGTGGCGGTGCCTGGATGGACGACGCACGTGGCCGCAGATTGACAGCGCAAGGAGTACAAACACCCGTCGCTTATCTGACCTGTAATTTCAGTGCACCTGTCACCATGAATGGCGTGGCAAAACCTGCCCTGTTCAGCCATGATGAGGTGATTACCCTGTTCCATGAATTTGGCCATGGCCTGCATCATTTGCTGACCAAGGTAGATGATCTGTCTGTCTCTGGCATTTCTGGTGTGGAGTGGGATGCAGTGGAATTGCCCTCTCAATTCATGGAGAATTTTTGCTGGGAATGGGATGTATTGCAGCACATGACTTCTCATGTGGATACTGGTGCGGCATTGCCACGCTCATTGTATGACAAGATGATTGCGGCCAAAAACTTCCAGTCTGGTTTGCAAACCCTGCGCCAGGTTGAGTTCTCCCTGTTTGATATGCGTTTGCATGATGCCTTTGAGCCGAATGGTAGTCAAAGCGTGCAAGACATCGTCAGGGAAGTGCGTGCCAAGGTGGCAGTCATGCAGCCGCCAGAATTCAATCGCTTCCAGCATTCTTTCAGCCATATTTTTTCTGGTGGATATGCGGCGGGCTATTATAGCTATAAGTGGGCAGAAGTCTTGTCTGCCGACGCCTATGCCGCTTTTGAAGAACACGCAAGTGAATCAGGTAGCACCCTGTCACGTGCGGTGGGTGAAAAATTTCAAACCGAAGTCCTGGAAGCTGGCGGTTCCCGCCCTGCCCTGGCTTCGTTCAAGGCATTCCGTGGCCGTGAGCCGGTCATCGATGCCTTGTTACGTCACAATGGCATGAGTGCCTGAGTCTTGAGGAGAAAATGATGACATTCAACAAAAAGATCCTGATCTGCAGCATGCTTTCCAGCATTTTTATGGCGACAGCAGCGCAGGCACAATTATATAAATCGGTAGGACCAGACGGCAAAGTCACTTATAGCGATCAACCACCACCAGCCAATCAAAAGGTAGAAAAGAAAAAACTGCCCGATACTCTGGAAGGCGGTAACCTGCCACAGGAACTGGCAATCGTCGTTGCAAAAAATCCGGTCACCCTGTACTCAGCCAATGGCTGTTCACCATGCAATGATGGCCGCAACCTGCTCAAAAGCCTTGGCATACCATTTAACGAAAAAACCGTTAACACGGCAGCAGACCAGGAAAAAATGAAGCAAGTTAGTGGCGACTTGCAAATGCCCTTGCTCGTGATTTCCAACGTCAAATTCCGTGGCTACAGCATGGATGAATGGAAAGATGCTCTGAGCAAAGCTGGTTATCCAGCCACCAGCAAACTGCCCAAGGATTACCGGTACGCAGCGGCGGAGCCTGCAGCCCCGCCACCGCCGCCAGCCGCCCCCAAAGCGCCGGATGCAGCAAGACAAGCAGTGACTCCCCAGCCCAAGAAGCCCGACGATGGCTTTAAATTTTGAGTTCGCATGACACGCATCGATTTTCATAGCAATGTGGCGGACAAGCTGAACTACTCTTGCCGCCTGATACGCAAGGCCCACGCTGCCAATTGCAAAATGGTGGTATATCACCACGACCGTGCCTGGTTGCAGCGCTTGAACGAGACCTTATGGACGCTGACAGAAGCTGATTTTTTGCCGCATGTAATGCTCAGCGATCCATTATCTGCCATGACCCCCATCGTACTCAGTCACGATGAGCATGCTGCTTGCCCGCATTATGAATTGCTGATCAATCTGACCGCTGCTACCCCTGCCAACTTTACTCAGTTTCAGCGCATGATAGAAGTCATCTCTGCCGATGATGCAGACAAACTGGCCGGGCGTGAGCGCTATCGTCACTACCAGCAACAAGGTCATACTCTTACCCACTCCGTGGCGAAATAAAATGAATAATCAAATAGACGCCAGCATTCCTGTGTTGACTGAAGTCATCAAGCCGGAAGAACTCCTCACGCCACCTGCCAAAGCAGTTGCAGCAACTGATAATGCAGGTATCGATGGTACGGCACAGCCTGCCTATGAAACAGCTACCAATCATTATCCGGGTAAGACAGAAGAAGACTGGCAGGCACTGGAACAAAGCCTGCGTGAAAACGTCTTGCGCCAGGTGCTGACCCGCATAGATTTTGTCCTCGAACACAGAATCAGGGACAACCTGGCCGATGTTTTGCAGATTGCCGTAGCCAATTTATCAACAGAAATACGCTCTGGCCTGCATAAAACCCTGGAAGAAGTCATCACCCGCGCAGTGACCCAGGAAATCACCAAGGCAAAGTCGCCCAAATAATCAAAATAATTAATAATATTTTTATTTTTAAACACAAAGACTCCATCCGTGTTTAAAAATAAAAATCTGAAGTAGCTTTCTGATTACCTGAGAAAGCAAAGTATTTCTACAATCTCCTGCATCGCATACAAGATGAAACACAGGAGATTACCCATGAAAGTCATCGTTCTCGGTTCCGGCATAGTTGGCACATCGTCTGCCTGGTTTTTAAAAAAGCAGGGTCACGAGGTCACCGTCATTGATCGCCAGCCTGGTGCCGCACAAGAAACCAGCTTTGCCAATGGCGGCCAGATTTCTGTCTCCCATGCTGAACCTTGGGCTAATCCATCGGCACCGATGAAGGTCTTGAAATGGCTGGGCAAAGAAGATGCGCCTCTGTTGTTCCGCCCGCGTGCAGAATGGCTGCAATGGCTGTGGGGCATGCACTTTTTGCGTGAATGCACACCTGGCCGCACGGCAGAAAACATCCGCCAGATAGTCGCCATCTCTGAATACAGCCGTCTGACTTTGCGCAGCCTGCGTGAAGAAACCGGCATACAGTATGACAATCTGAGCAAGGGCATACTGCACTTCTACACCGATCAAAAAGAGTTCGAAATTTCCCTGCCCGCAGCAAAACTCATGCGCGACCTGGGTTGCCCGCGCGACTCTATCGATGCCGATGAAGTGGTACGCAGGGAACCTGCGCTGGCAGGCATACGCGATAAGATCGTTGGTGGCGATTACACCGAAACCGATGAGTCAGGCGACGTCTATCAATTCACAACAGGTCTGGCTGACAAGGCCGCGGCAGCAGGCGTGCAATTTCAGTTCAACACGACGGTCACCCGCTTGTTATCTGAGGGCACTGGCGCCAGCGCCAAAATTACTGGCGTGGAGATCATTGATGCAGCCGGGCGTCACAAGACCTTGCATGCTGACGCTTTTGTGGTTGCCATGGGCAGTCACTCACAAACGCTGTTAAAACCTTTGGGTATCTCCCTGATGATTTATCCAGGCAAAGGCTACTCGGCCACTTATCAAATTACCAATCCTGAGCAGGCACCTGTTATTTCGCTGACAGATGATGGCTATAAACTCGTCGTGTCGCGCCTCGGCAACCGCCTGCGTGTTGCAGGCACCTGTGAAATCAATGGCTATGGCAGAGACCTCAATACTGCCCGTTGCGAAGCTATTACCAGACGCACACGGGAACTGTTCCCGACCGCCTGCGATTACGATAATCCGGTTTACTGGACAGGTTTGCGGCCACTGACGCCTTCGAATGTTCCTTATATAGGCAAATCCCGCATCAGTAATCTTTACCTCAATACCGGCCACGGTACGCTGGGCTGGACCATGGGCGCAGGTTCTGGCCGTGCGATTGCAGACATCGTCTCGGATGTACAGCCAGATGTCGATTTTGCGTTCACTGGCATGGAATACAAGGCGGGGAAAACCATTCTGCTGCCCGCCTGAGACAAGCAAGTTTTATCTAAAAACTACTCTGATACAGACAGGATGCGCTCAGACAAAGCTCTGCCCTGCAAGCTAAACGCCCGCTGAAGCGGGCGTAGCAAAACAAGTTTCCCCTCACGCAAGTTGCCAGATGGAATCTCTATCTGCAACAACTTGCGTTCTTTTTGTCATCCAAACACAAGATCCCGGCGTTTACTGGAAAACAGGCTGAATCATTTAGCTTTATGTTGTTTTATCTGGCTTTACTTGCCTTTAATACGCACAGGTAACTCTTCGGCTTTTTCGTCAAAGGCAATACGTGTCGTAAATTTGGCACGCTTCATGGGGAAACGGGAATGGAAATGTCGAACATTGCCAGAGCCGGAAATGGCGCGCCGCACAAACTGGTAATAGGCGTCCATGTCTATCACGTGGACCACCAGGAAATAGTCATACTCCCCAGACACAAAATAACATTGCATGACCTCGGCTTCCTTGTTCATGCGGGTCTCAAATTCTCGCATGAATTCATCCGACTGGTTGATCAGCGATACCTCCAGAAAAGCCAGCATTCCATGGCCAAGGGCGAAGCTATCGACCATCGCTACTTCAGCGCTGATGACGCCCGCTTCACGCAGTTCCCGTATGCGGCGCAGGCAGGTGGGCTGGGAGATATGCAGCTTGTCGGCGAGTACCCTGGTCGGGGTTTGGTTGTCTTTTTGCAGGAGGTTCAGGAGCTTGCGATCAAGCTTGTCAAGGGTGCGATATTGGGGCATATAAAAAACGTCAGTTTGGAGAAAAAACCACACAAAATAGCTTTGCGAAATATTTTTTCTGTTGTACCTTCTTGCTGTTCAGTTATCTGAATAAGTCAGAGATGCAGTACTGTTATCCTACTTTTTAATCCTTAGGAGTATGTTCATGTCGTTCAAAACTAAAATGATTCCACTGGCTGGCGCAATTGCTTTCGCTTTCGCTGGTGCTGCGGCAGCTCAAGATCTGGTTGTAAAAATTGGTCACGTTGGCCCTATCTCCGGCGCGATCGCCCACTTGGGTAAAGACAATGAAAACGGCGCCAAAATGGCGATCGAAGAACTGAACGCCAAAGGCGTGATGATCGGCGGCAAAAAAGCCAAATTCGAATTGCTGACTGAAGATGACGCTGGCGATCCAAAACAAGGCACAACCGTAGCACAAAAACTGGTCGATGCGAAAGTAAACGGCGTTATCGGTCACTTGAACTCCGGTACAACTATCCCTGCCTCCAAAATCTACAACGATGCAGGCATCGTTCAAATCTCCCCATCTGCAACTAACGTTGACTACACCAAACAAGGTTTCAAAGGTGCATTCCGCGTGGTAGCGAATGACGGCCAACTGGGTGGCACACTGGGTCGTTTTGCGGTGCAAATCAACCACGCTAAAAAAGTCGCTGTGATTGATGATAAAACAGCATACGGCGAAGGCGTGGCAAAAGAATTTATCAAAGGCGCCAAAGGCAAAGGTGCTGACATTGTTGTGCAAGAGCATACAACTGATAAATCTACAGATTTCAGCGCCATCCTGACCACTATCAAAGCTAAAAACCCAGACGTCATCTTCTTCGGTGGTATGGATGCTGTTGCTGGTCCTATGCTGCGTCAGATGAAGGCACTGGGCATCACAGCCAAATTCATGGGTGGCGACGGTATCTGTACAGCTGACTTGGTTAAACTGGCTGACAACGGCATCGGCGAAGGCCAGGTAGTTTGCGCCGAAGCTGGCGGTGTTCTGGATGCACAGAAGAAAGTCAATGACGACTGGAAAGCTGCATTCAAGAAAAAATTTGGTGTAGAAGTCCAGATTTATGCACCATATGTCTATGACTCAGTCATGGTCATGGTAGAAGCAATGAAAAAAGCTGGCTCTGCTGACCCAGCCAAATATCTGCCAGAGTTGAAGAAAATCAACTACAAAGGCGTAACAGGCGACATCGCATTTGATGACAAAGGCGATATCAAAGACGGCACACTGACTTTGTACACATACAAAGGCGGCAAACGTGATCTGCTGCGCGTAGTCAAGTAAGTTAGCGGCTTAAATAATATCTGCACCACACAAGAGCTTGCAGAGACAAACTGCAAGCTCTTGCGAAACTGAAACAGTTCAACAAGCAGATATGATGAACAATAAAAAAACCTGGCTTATGCCAGGTTTTTTTATTCATTAGTTTAATACAGATCAATTAATCCATATCAAACCAGAATTTATTTCAAACTCAACACCCATTTAACCAGGGTTTTTGCTTCTGCATCACTTACCTGGGCATTTGGTGGCATGGCAACCGGGCCCCATGTACCTGAACCACCCTTTAATACCTTTTGTACCAGTTTGGCTTCAGCAGTCTTGTCGCTGGCGTATTTCTTGGCCACATCCTTAAAAGCAGGGCCCACAACCTTGTTATCGACTGCGTGACAGGCCATGCAATTTTTTGCTTTTGCCAGATCAGCATTCGCCCAAGCCGAGCCAGAAACCATTATTGCCAATACCGAACCTACCAATAAAGAATATTTCATTGCTTTCTCCAAGTTAAAAACTCACTTATTCTACCGCCTTTTGACAATTTTAACGTTTATCTACATACCGGGGTTGACCTGCAGTAAAATTAAGGAAACTCCATGATATGTAACAATGAGTTTGAAGGTTTTTCCCAGAAAAAGGATGCATCCCATGTTCATCATCATCGTTTTATTCATCATGCTCGTATTGAAGCTGGCAGATGTATGGATTTTTGCCACCATGTCATGGTGGTGGATTATTGGTGGTGCTGGTGCAGCATTTGCCTGGTTTGAAGTTCTTGAACGTATGCTGGGCCTGGACAAACGCAAAGATCATGCACATTTTGAAAAAATCCAGAAAGAACGTGTCAAACGCACCTTTGACAAAAACACCCGCCGCTAATGCCAGCACCTGGATGTTTCCCGGATTATTTTTGCGTATCTGCAGCATTCTGACACAACATAAAATACCGGCTGAGCTGCCAGATGTCTGTACCTGAGTTACGAAATCTAGAACTGCGCCAGTTACGCTACTTCCTGGCCGTGGCGGAAGAAATGCACTTTGGCAGGGCAGCTGCGCGCCTGCACATGACCCAACCACCTTTATCACAAGCCATACAGGCGCTGGAAGCCATACTCGGGGCAGAACTGTTTATCCGCAATACGCGCAATATCTCGCTGTCATCTGCCGGAATGGCGCTACTGCCGGAAGTCAGGCGCTTGCTGGCACAGGCGCAATCCCTGCCTGAACTGGCACAGAGAGCCGCCAGCGGCACTTATGGTCACTTATCCATAGCGTTTGTGTCTATTGCTGATTACAGCGTACTTCCACCTGCTCTGCGTGAATTTCGCCGCCATCATGCCGATGTCCACATAGAATTACGAGAAGCAACCACAGACGTACAATTGCAGGCACTGGAAAATAGCGAAATTGATGCAGGTTTTTTGATACCGCCACTTCCAGACAAGTTGCAAAACCTGTTCAATTATCAAAAAGTGCTGTCTGAACCATTAATGCTGGCAGTACCAGAAAACCACGCCAAAGGACGCCAGCAACTGCGCCTCAGCGATTGCACTGACTTGCCGTTGATACTATTCCCTCGCAAAATTGCCCCAGCTTTGCATGATGCCATCCTCGGTTGCTTCCATGCTGCGGGCCTGACGCCTGCCATCGGCCAGGAAGCGATACAGATGCAAACCATCGTCGGTTTGGTCTCTGCTGGCATGGGAATCGCACTTGTGCCACAATCCGTCTCAAATTTGCAGCGCCCTGGCGTCTTGTATTTCGATTTGCCGGAAGCCAGCGCCACCGTTGAAATTGGCCTGGCCTGGCGCAAGGACAATCATTCTGCAGTGCTGGCCGCATTTGCGCACCTGTTTAACTTACCAAATCATCCATGCTGACTCATCCAAATCCTGATCCTGTCGCTTTCCACCTTGGCCCTGTTTCGGTCCACTGGTATGGCATCATGTACCTGATCGCCTTTGCCCAGTTCATTGCCCTGGGCCGCGTCCGGCTCAAGCAACCGCATATCGCTGCACAGGGTTGGACACGCGAACATATCGACGACATGCTGTTTTTTGGTGTACTGGGTGTAATACTTGGTGGCCGTCTGGGTGAAGTGTTTTTCTATGGTTTTTCATATTACTTGGAGCACCCGCTGGAAATATTTGCGGTTTGGAAAGGTGGTATGTCTTTCCATGGTGGATTCATCGGTGTGCTGATTGCCATGTCGCTATGGGCACGCAAGGCCAAGTTTCACCTTGCAGACGTGTATGACTTCATCGCGCCGCTGGTGCCGCTGGGTTACGCTGCCGGTCGCCTGGGTAATTTCATCAACCATGAATTGCCAGGCCGCATCGCATCTGCAGACCTGCCATGGGCAATGATGTGGCCGGGTATTGGCCACCCGGTTCACCCTTCACCTATTTACCAGGCATTGGTAGATGGTTTGCTGGCATTCGTCATACTGTGGATATATGCATCCAAAGCCAGGCCGCGCCTGGCTGTAGGTGCCTTATACGTCACTCTGTATGGCTGCGCCCGCTTCTTCACGGAATATTTCCGCACCCCGGACTATGAAGTCAATATTCTGGGCGCGACAATTTCAGCCGGGCAGATGCTGTCATTTCCCATGATTATTGGTGGGTTATTGCTATTAGGCTTCGCCTACAGGAACAATAAAAAATCAGGTTCTTGAGAAGCTGATATTTGCATGGCTGTTAATCTGCCTGAGCGGCATTTCATTGAGATTGCGTTGCGATGAAATGCCGATCAGTCAGCACATCGACAAGCAAACAAAAAATACTGCTTGACGTGCGCAGGCAAAATCTTTTACAGTAATTGCATGAACTCTTTTTTGACATCGACATCTGCAAGAAAAACTGCTGACAGCGCCAAGCTGCAAGCAGCGCTGTCGTCTGTGTCTGTCTCTTTAGTTCTACTACCATCTCTAGCAAGCTCGCTACTATAAGTAAGCAGCTTGTCCAATTTTAGTCGGCATACCTGCCAGATTAAAACACCAGTATCAAAAATTACCTTTATACCCAATTAGCACCAAGCACAGGCTTCCTGACGTCAGGAAAAACAGCATGACACCATCAGGCACATCAGCAAAGAATTCAGCGGGCGCTATCAGCGTCATGCCTGGCGTTGCACGCCCACAATCTGCGCTGTCACTTGCTCACGGTCGCAAGCTACTAGCGCTACGACTACTGATCGGTTAACCGGCCTCGCGTATCTCTGTGGCAGCCGGTTAGCTAAGCGCCACCACATCAGTATCCATTCACCAATTTGAAAATATCAGCGCCTTGCTGAGGCACTGTGCCAGCCCAAGGAAAAGAACATCATGATGAGTAATCCAGCTAAAAAATATCAAGCCTTCCCAACTATCGCTTTGCAGGACAGGCGATGGCCCAGCCGCAGCATCAGCAAAACACCGATATGGATGAGTACGGATTTACGTGATGGTAACCAGGCGCTGATAGAACCCATGGATGCAAAGAAAAAACTCAGGTTCTTTGAAATGCTGGTCAAGATAGGTTTGAAAGAAATTGAAGTCGCCTTCCCTTCTGCATCCGAAACAGACTTCGCCTTCGTCCGCAAACTCATTGAAGAACAACGCATACCAGATGATGTAACGATAGAAGTATTGACGCAATCTCGCGAAGACCTGATACGCCGTACCATCGATTCCGTACGCGGTGCCAAGCGCGCCATCGTGCATTTGTATAACCCGATAGCACCCGCTTTCCGCCGCATTGTATTTGGCAAATCGCGTGAAGAAGTCAAACAGATCGCCACTGATGGCACCCGTCTCATCAAGCAACTCACTGATGCCATGCCAGAGACAGAATGGGTATTTGAATATTCACCAGAAACCTTCAGCATGGCCGAGCTGGATTTTTCAAAAGAAGTGTGTGACGCTGTTGCCGCTATCTGGCAACCCACCGTTGAACGCAAGATGATCATCAACTTGCCGACCACAGTCGAATGCGCAACGCCGAATGTGTATGCCGACCAGATTGAATGGATGGACAGAAATCTGACGCAACGCGATGCCATCATACTCAGCGTGCATCCTCATAATGACAGGGGCACGGCAGTCGCCGCAGCAGAGCTTGCTGTCATGGCCGGTGCCGACAGGGTTGAAGGCTGCTTGTTTGGCAATGGTGAACGCACCGGCAATGTCGATCTCGTCACGCTGGCCTTGAATTTATATACCCAGGGTGTAGATCCAGGGCTGGATTTTTCTGATATCGATAGCGTCAGGCAGTGCGTGGAAGAATGCAATCAATTGCCTGTGCATCCGCGCCACCCTTATGTCGGCGATCTGGTCTTCACAGCATTTTCTGGCTCACATCAGGATGCTATCAAAAAGGGCTTCGCCCAGCAACAAAAAGATGCGATATGGGAAGTACCTTACTTGCCGATAGACCCCGCTGACCTTGGCCGCAATTATGATGCCGTGATACGCGTGAACAGCCAGTCTGGCAAAGGTGGCATGGCCTTTTTGCTGGAACAGGAATATGGCATCAGCATGCCAAGACGCATGCAAATTGAATTCAGCCGTGTTGTGCAAACAGCTGCCGACGACAGCGGCAAGGAAATGACGGCAGAACAGATACATCAGATTTTCAGCGACAGCTATCTCGCGCCAGCAACACCCATCAGTTATCAAGCTCATCATGCAAACCCGGTCCTGCATCAAAGGACATCGCCATCCGATCCGGCACAAGTATCCTTGCATGTCGATCTGCTGCATCACGGACAGCCACAAGCTATCCAGGGTACAGGTCATGGTATTGTTGAAGCCCAGGTCAATGCCTGCCAGGCGCTTGGATATCAAGTCAGGATCATCGAGAAGCAAGAACAGCAAGTGACACAGCAAGGCCGTTCACAATACATCAGCATTATAGAAGCGCGCGTCAATGATGGCAGCAGCCAGCATGGTGCAGGCATAGCTGACGATGCGGCAACGGCCAGCATGCGCGCCATCATCAGTGTCATTAATCGCCATACAAACTCAGATACGGCAATGCAGATGATTGCGGCCTGATCGCTGCCTGATCGCTAATGAGCAGCTTTGAAGAGCGTAGCCAGCTTGCTGACGCTGCGCTCTATCTCTGCACAAGTCAGTGAAGCAAAACCCAGTAACAGGCCGCCAGGACTTTCTGCCGGCCTGTTTGTTTTTCCCGGCACATCGGCGTAGTGACCCAGGCCGCGCAACTCCAGTCCGATTTTTTGCCCGGCTTCTATGATCTGTTCTTCATCGTAAGCCTGTTTGAAATACACAGCCAGATCAAGCCCGCCATCTTGCGCGCCGCAGATAAGTTCATCTGCCAATTCCTTTTCCAGACAACTCACTAAGCATGCCTGTCGTTCTGCATAGACTTTTCTGGTGCGCTTGATATGTCTGCCGAAATGGCCTTCTGCAATAAAGTCGGCCAATGTCATTTGCGGCATGATGCTGGTATGTTTATCGATGACTGCCTTGGCCTGTATCATGGGCTCCAGCAATTTTTCTGGCAGCACCAGATAGCCGAGCCGCAAGCCCGGAAACAAGACCTTGGATAAAGTACCTACATAGATGACGCTCTGATGTGTATCCAGGCTCTGCAGGGATGCCAGCGGGGAACTGCCAAAACGGTATTCACTGTCATAGTCGTCTTCCACTACCCATACCGCATTCGCCTGTGCCCACTCCAGCAAGGCCATGCGCCTTTGCAGGCTCATGGTCATACCCAAAGGCATCTGGTGAGAAGGTGTGACGACAGCGACTTTCGCATCGGGATAATACATCGCTGCGTATTCGATATCCATGCCTTCACCATCAACCGGTACGGCGCAGATGTCAGCTTGCGATGCATGCAAGGCAGCTGTCGTGCCGCGGTAGCATGGATATTCCACCACGGCCTTTTCACCCGGATCAAGCAACATGGTACTCAGCAGATATAGTGCCTGCTGCGAACCGGAGGTAATCAGGATTTGTTCCGGCGCACAATTCACACCTCGTGCAGCCTTCAAATAAACCGCGAGTAACTCACGCAAAGCCAGATGACCGGCAGGGTCACCATAGCCCAGCTGTCCTTTCGGATGGCGGCAATGACGCGCTTCCAGCCGCGCCCATATATCAAATGGGAATAAATCCAGGTCAGGCATGCTGACTCTGAATGCCCTTACACTACCCTGATGAAAGCGTGTGCTGCCGCGCGGGTCTATATGTTGCAGTCCGCGCTTTGAAATCCTGTCCAGCAGTCGTGCCGCAGGTATATCGCTGACCTTTGTTTTGACGCGTTCTGCAATCGCAGGTAAATCTTCATTCACAAAAGTCCCCTGCCCTACTGAACCACGCAAATACCCTTCCGCCAGCAATTGATCATAGGCATTCAAAACCGTCTGCCGGGAAATTTGCAGCTCCTGACAAAACTCGCGGCTGGGTGGCAACTGCATTCCAGGCAACATCTGGCCTGCCAATATACTTTTTCGTATTTCGGCGTACAACTGCCGGTACAAGGGCTGGCTGTCTTGTCTGTCCAGGGTTATCCCGGCAATCATTTGAGAAATATGCATGCTCCCACCCAAATTGGCATTCTTATTTTTTATAAAATTGGTACTTTTCAATAGCCAATACCAGGCATAAGATTAACGTAAATTCACGGCAAGGGAGTAAACAAATGCATCAATACCAGGCAAAAATTTTATGGGAACGTGGCGAACAGGTTTTTAGCGACAATCGTTACAGCCGTGCGCATGCATGGGAATTTGATGGCGGCCTGGTAGTACCAGCTTCCTCATCCCCTCTGTCTGTCCCGGTACCGATGTCGGAAGAAAAAAATGTCGATCCGGAAGAGGCGCTGGTTGCTGCGCTGGCATCTTGCCATATGCTGTTTTATTTATTCTTCGTGGGCAAACGTGGCTATGTGGTGGATCAATACCGTGATCTGGCGATAGGCATCATGGATAAAAATGCACGGGGCAAGCAAGCGATTACCCGCATCCATCTGCGCCCGCAGGAGACCTATAGCGGTGATAAGCAACCAGACTTGCAGGAGCGTGAAGAACTCCATCATATGGCGCATGAACACTGTTATATCGCCAACTCCATTAACGCCGAAGTCATCATAGAAATCGAGTAGCCCATGTACATGCCCAGTCATTTTGCTGAAGAACGCATAGAAGTTTTACACGCGCTGATGCAGGCGCATCCGCTGGCAGCGTTGGTCAGCTTGCAAGCTGGCGAACTGGAGGCGAATCACATTCCCATCATCGTTTCGCCTCCAACCGCAGATGCACCTTATGGCGTTTTGCGAGGCCATGTCGCCCGCAATAATCCGGTCTGGCAAAGCGCCGCTTCAGGCACGGATGCGCTAGTGATTTTCCAGGGTCCGCAAGCCTATATCAGCCCGCGCTGGTATGAAGAAAAGCAACGCAGCGGTTCTGTAGTGCCGACCTACAACTATGCAGTCGTGCATGTGCACGGCCCCATGCGCATCGTCGAAGACCGGCAGGAATTTTTGCGCCTGCTCAGCGATCTTAGCGATAACTTTGAGCGCAAGTTCGACCAGCCATGGAAAGTCAGTGATGCGCCTGCAGAATATATAGACCGCATGATGGATATGATAGTCGGCATAGAAATCCCCATCCATCGCATCAGCGGCAAATGGAAAACCAGCCAGAACAAAAGCACGCAAGACAGGGTGAATATGGTGGATGGATTACGCGAACAACATGATCCTGCCTCGCACGCATTGGCAAGCGCCATGGAACAGCAATTGTTTGAAACCGAATAAAACGAAACGACAAGGAAAAGAGATGAGTAAAGTAGTAGTACGTGCCGTCACCAAAGAAGATTTCGCCAACTGGTCCGTACTATGGGAAGGCTATAACCAGTTTTATGAACGCACTGGCCCAAATGCCTTGCCAGAAGCAGTGACGCTCAGGACATGGGACAGGTTTTTTGACGGCTATGAACCAGTGTACGCTCTGGTCGCTGAGCAGGATGGGCAGTTGGTAGGACTGGCGCATTATCTGTATCACAGGACCACCAGCCGTATCGAAGCAAGTTGCTATTTGAATGATTTGTTCACCAGTTCTGATAAGCGTGGACAGGGTGTGGGCCGTGCCTTGATAGAGGCGGTCTATGAACAGGCAAAACTGGCTGGTTCTACAGTTGTGTATTGGGGAACCCATGAAACCAATGAAACCGCGCAAAAACTATATCGTCAGGTCGCGGACCGGTCAGGATTTATTCTGTACAAAAAAATCCTGACGTCTTAAGTAAATCAGCATATAAATAAAAGATATTCATTCATTTACAAGAACGGCGCGGGTAGGCAATATTTCTCTTCCCATTAGACATCCCCCATTCGCTCTGCGCGCTGCTCCCTTAATGAAACTGATTTTTCTGCTCGTATGTGTACTTGGCCTGGCCTCCGGATCAAGATTATTACAAATCGCCCTTTGGCCAAAAGTACAGGTGAGGGTACTCAGCAGCAGGGGAAGAGGTCACTGGCCAGGATGAGGGCTTTAGCACTGGCTGGCTGCATGCCGAGCTAGAATATTGGTATCAGTCACAACAATATCTAGTGCAATGGCGTGGTGACCTCATGCGTCACCGCCCATGAGCCTGTAAAAAAATCTGTGTAAGTTCTCCCGGAACTATTGGTGAGCGTTGATGCGCTCCCCAAATTCTATATCAAAGCGATTCAATGCCTGTCGCCAGTGTTGTATAGGCATGGTCCATTTCTTT
>NZ_JBMPPJ010000023.1:0-83404 GCF_049339865.1 Undibacterium sp. TC9W
AAGAAATGGACCATGCCTATACAACACTGGCGACAGGCATTGAATCGCTTTGATATAGAATTTGGGGAGCGCATCAACGCTCACCAATAGTTCCGGGAGAACTTACACAGATTTTTTTACAGGCTCCGTGATGCTTTTTGGAAGTGTCAGGTAAAAGGAAAAATACTTTGGGCATTTTCATTGGAACATGCAAACGTTCTACTAGAATTTATCCAGTCTTCCAATAGGAATTATCACGACCATACGGGATATCTAGCTTCATTATTACATCTGCCTAAACATTTTAAGTTGGCAAAAAATCGTAAATCTGCAGTAACATCAATTAAGCGATTAATTGGAAAATCGAGGGAGCCGGTCTGATATGCCTACATTTTTTAATTTTATGGGCAATTACGTATCTAATCGTATCTAGCTGAGCCAGCATCCATGCATAGAGCCCGTAGGTACGATTAGCCCCGCGTAATCGTACGTATGTTTTACGTCGGATGCCCACATTGTCATTTGATATTTTTCAAAAAGAGCCCGGCTCATTGACCTACTGAATTCAACAAAATAAGTATCACACTTTTCAAAGTATCTGAGATAAATAGCCATGCGTACGATTACGCTTGCGCTAATCGTACCTACAGGCTGATCCGGCTTACGACAGGACCATCAAGCTAGAAAAATCAGCGCTTCTCCACCTGCGGTTGATAAATAAAACAGACTGATACCTGAAGCGGCAATTAAATGTGCTTTGAATAAAATTTCAGATAAAACTCTAATCTGCTGAACTAGCCGCGAGAGCACGTTGATACAATTGAAAAAAGCGGTCACACATCCCTGCGAAAACAAGCATTTTTCGTGTTTTCTGCGGAATTTCTGTTTCACCTGGCCAATCTTCCTCCCATAAAAAGCCTGCATTTTTAAACTGAAAAGCCCACACCCCGACTTCTCTAGTCAAATTAATCTGTGAAGTATCTATTCGACGTCCGTTCCGCAAAGCATTCGCCATGACCTCTCTTATCAATTTATATTTGACGCCATCCGACGAAGTTGAACACTCGCAAAAATAACGATAACCAGCGGCCATATCGCTGTCACTGCAATTCGACGCTAGAATGAAAATTAATTCATCATCTTCTGAGGTTACTCTATCATTTGATGTTATGTCAGCGACCAAAAGCCCTATAATTCTTGGTCCTATATCCTTCGAAGCAGCAAACAATACCTTTCGATATGTTTCAAAAAAAAGTTCTGAATATTTTGGATTATTGACGATATTATTTAATGCCTCATTTAAATTTGCTGAATCATGTTTTTGCTCTCTCTCCCGCTGATACTCTTGAATCAACATTTGAAAATATGAGTTCGCTCTATGGCTAGTAAGTTTTTCATTGATTTTTTCTTTAAATGATTCAATAAAACTGGAGAGTATTTCATGAGCTACAAGCCCGCCGATTCCATCCATTTTCCCCCCTACTCTTAAAAAGTATTCACATTATTTTAAATTCAACCATAAGCGATAGACAATAGGCTTTAAATTGGATGAAAAGTCTCATGTCATTAATTCTCAAAAGAAGTTTTGACTCGTTATTTGAAACGATGTGCACTAATTCTGAAACAATGTAACACGATGCCTTCAAGCAGCATATTAGCCCGTAGATACGATTAGCTCTTAAGCTCTTCGGTTATCGCTGAATTTAGTCCGGGAATTTTTCAAAGTTCCGACAAACCACGCAAGGCCAACAACACCGCAGGCCATGCATTGCTTTGTGGATCAATCACAGCAAAATGCCCGGCGTCAGGCAACAATACCAATTGCGTTTTGGGGAAAGCCTTGCGGTAAGCTTCAGGCACAACCGGTGGCACAACTTTATCGAGGCTGCCTTGTAGCACCGTCACTGGCACTGCAGGTGCGGGTAACTGCATGGGGTCGGCGTCCGGGCGTTCAGCCGGATTCTTGCCTAGAAACTTCAACACTGCACCATCACCCAGTTTCAAATCATGGGCCATGCGCAGGTCGGCGGCTGGTGCCAGCGCAAGTACACCGGCGAGTGCGGGCGTTGCACATTTGACGGCGGCCCACAGCACCAGATGACCACCGGCAGAATGCCCGGCCAATAGGATCTTGCCGTTGTGTCGCGCCACCTGGTGTGGCAGCATTTCTATCGCGCTGGCGATGTCTTCGAGACTGGCGTCGGGATTACCAGGGATGCGGCGATATTCTGGCGTGATAACCGTCCAGCCTTCAGCGGCCAGTGCGCTGGACATCGCCTCGGTATGCTGCCTGTCGTATTCTGGCTTCCAGAAACCGCCGTGTATCAACATTACCAATGGACGCAGTGCACCGTCACTGCCATAACGTATATCGGCTACTTGGTCGGCATGACTGCCATAGATCAGGTTGTGGTCAGGTGGAGTGCCCTTGCGGGTCAGAATGGAGAGGTCTTCTGTCATAGTGGTTCCTGCAATGATTTACGTAGAACGGGAGAAGTACAATGCGCTCATTGTACCTGCCACTGGCTGTCACTCTTTGTAGGAGCGGATTTAGCCACTCCTACAAAGAATGCTACAAGCCGTCTATTTTCTTGCCCTGCGCCCCAGCACAAACGCCAGCAATATTCCCATTGCAGACAAGCCCAGAGCACCGAGGTTGCCGATGAGAATGTAAGGCGTCATGCCGGTATAGCCCTGCACGTTTGCGGCCAGCACGTCGCGGGTATTTTCGGGCAATAACTGCTCGACCACACCACCTGGCACGATGACAGCGGTGGCACCGGTATTGGTCGCGCGCAGCATCGGGCGGCCGGTTTCGAGTACGCGCATTTGTGATATCTGCAAATGCTGGGGTATCGCAAAGGAATTGCCATACCAGGCCAGGTTGGATGCGTTCAGCAAGATGCTGGCGACCGGTTGGCCTGCAGCGTGCTGGGCTGACAGTTGCGCAGCAATTTCTTCACCGAATAAATCTTCATAGCAGATATTTGGCATGACCCACTGGCCTGAGACTTTCATCGCCGGCTGTATCGGGCCAGAGGTGGAGAACTCGCCCATGGGGATGGACATCATGTTCACAAACCAGCGGAAACCCGGCGGGATGAATTCGCCAAAAGGTACGAGGTGGTGTTTGTCGTAACGGTAAGGCTGGGCATACTGGCGTGACATGCCGAGTACACTGTTTGAATATTTGTCAGCGCCATCATGCACGCCTACGCCGAGGATGACGGTGCTGGCACTGTCCTGGGCAAAGGTATTGAGGATGGGCAGATAGTCTGGCGGCAGTTGCGAAGTCAGCATGGGCAATGCTGTCTCGGGCGTGACGATGAGATCAGCCGGGGTTTGCGTGATCATGTCGTGGTACAGCGCCAGCGAGTCGTTCAGATGTTCCTGGCTGAACTTCATGTCTTGCGCGACATTGCCCTGCAACAGGCGCACCTGTATGGGCTGGCCTTGCGGCCTGGTCCAGCTGATTTGTTGCAGGCCAAAACCAGCGGCAAATACCAGCACGATCAGGGCTGGCAGCGCCATTTTTTGCTGGCGGCTGCCAGCACTGACCAATAACAGGGCAAACGCCCCGGCCAGCAGCGCATTGAGCCAGCACAGGCCGAGCACGCCGATGACAGGTGCAAATCCGGCGAGCGGGCTATGAGTGTGGGCATAGCCTGAGATAGTCCAGGGGAAACCAGTCAAAAAGCAAATGCGCAGCCACTCGGCGATGGTAAACAAAGCAGGCAAGACCAGCAGGCCGGCGACGGTGGCAGAAATCTTCCAGCGTTGTTGCAGCCAGCGTGTGCCCCAGGCGGCGGCCGCCAGGTATATGGACAACGCACCAGTCAGGAACATCAACGCCAGCAGAGACAAAACGCCTGGCAAGCCGCCAAACACCGTCATCGCATATATCAGCCAGCTGGTGCTGGCAGTCAGCCAGCCAAGGCCATAGGCCCAGGCCAGCCAGCCTGCGCGCTTGCGGCTGATGGCGGCATCGCCTTCACGCAAAACCTGGCTGAACAAGAGTGCCAGACTGAGTATCTGTACAGGCCAGAAATGAAAGGGGGCAAACGACAATACATTCAGCCCCCCTGCTACCAGTGCCAGCAGGAAGGATGAACGTACAGAAAGGGAAGACAATAAAGACCGCACAGCCTTAATCATCGGACCGCACGGTAGGTCGCTGTTCTACCATCAGCATCTGCACTTCACGCGCATCGGCGCGCAAGACTTCAAAGTACAGGTTGCCGATAGAAAATTCGTCGCCCATGTGTGGCAACTCGCCCATATAGTCGGCCACGTAAGCGCCTATGGTTTCAGCATGGTCTGAGCCCAGCGTCGTACCCAGGGTGTTATTGAACTGCTCAAGATCGGTCAGGCCCTTGATGCGCCAGCGCTTGCCATTCCCCTTGCTTTCCAGCGCCAGGATATTGTCTTCTTCTTCCTCGAAATCGTATTCATCTTCGATGTCACCGACGATTTGCTCGAGCACGTCTTCAATAGTAATCAGGCCGGAGACACCGCCATATTCATCGACCACCATGGCAATATGATTACGGTTGGCACGAAAATCGCGCAGCAGGATATTCAGGCGCTTGGATTCAGGGATATAGATGACGGGGCGCAGCATGTCGCGTACATCAAATGCATCAGACGCGTAATAGCGCAGCAAATCCTTGGCGAGCAGGATACCAACCACCTTGTCACGGTCACCATCAACGGCAGGAAAGCGGGAATGCGCTGTCTCCAGCACTTCTGGCATCCATTCTTCTATGGGGTTGGAAATGTCGATGACGTCCATTTGCGCGCGCGGCACCATGATATCGCGTGCGCACAAGTCGGATACCTGGAACACGCCTTCTATCATTGCCAGTGCATCAGCATCGATGAGGTTGCGTTCTTGCGCGTCGTGCAATACTTCGAGCAGCTCTGCGCGGTTTTCAGGTTCAGGAGAAATCAGGGCGGTCAATCGTTCAAACAATGACCTGTGGGGTTTAAGGTCAGATGGTCTGACCTTACTAGAGTGCTCTTGCATAATAGGCGTAACGCCGTTGTTTCAATCCTACAGAATACAACAAATGGGAGTGGTTTCCCAAATTTTGATATGGGCAGTTACAAAAACTACAGCAAAACATGCGCAAGCGCAGACCAAAACCCGCGAAAAACACCATTTGTCATCCCACTGTCATATTGGCGACCTGACTGTGGATCAAGTTTTAGGCACATCAGGCGGCTAACAAACTAGCTGCCGTGGTACAAAAACATCAATTAACCCAATGACAATAAAAGATTAAAAAAACAATTGCCTTTGGTTTTTCGACAACTTATGCTGGTGGCTGACAAAGTACAAGCCTAAGTAAGCACAAGCGCAACCACCATCCTCACCGGCAAAAAGCCAGGCCATACCGCAAACACCGCACTGGCGCTGGTAATTGCACTGACATTGAAATAAAAGCAGTAATAAAAGCGACAGAAGTGCCAGATGCAGTAACAGCAAATTACCAATGGAGAGTATCCATGTCAGCAATCATCCAGGCCATCTTTATCAATCCGCCCATGGCAATTGCCCGCCTGGGTGGCAGCAGTACGCCGCAAGAAGCTTTCCAGTGGATACAAAATCCTGCACCGCGCGCCAATGCAGAAACCGTCATTGCCCCGGACTGGTCACTGCGCATCTTGCCTGACAGTTCGGCGGAGCCGTATATGCCAACAGAAATCAGCCTGCGTGATGGGGAACTGATCAGGCCTGTTGCACCCTTCTTTGAAATCTGGGCAAGAATGGGCGAGCCCGGTTCGGCAGAAAGCAGCTGGACAGATGTACCGCTGACCCCAGCCCTGTTGAAGCGCTTCAAGATACCGCTTGCCAACTTGTCGCTGGAAGTGAATGCGCAAAACCACAAGGCGGCCCGGCGTGCCTCCAACCCGCTGCTACGTTTTGGCACCTATCCACCTGTGGTAGTAAGGGCAGACAATCATGCCAACACTCCTTTGCTGGCTGTCAGCCCACCCACAGCAGCCAACCCCATGATACCGACGGGGCGCAATATCCCGCTTGGCAGCATACAGTTCTTGCTCAGCAAACCCCAACCCAGCAATGGCCAGCCCTGGCTGGCAGCAGTCAATGTCGAAGTATTTCGCTTTCGCTTTAACCCGGCGCGGGGTCGCGTATATGGCCCGCCAGATACCAGCCAGGATCACCAGCCACCTACGGGTGCCCCGGCACCACCGGTACTGGAGCCTTTCAACTTCCTCAACCCTGATGCTGGCTGGCGCGGTACCACGGGCACGCAGGCATCTATCGTCAGCCCCTGGGATACCTATGATGGCGCAGATGATGGCAACGACAATGATGCCAATGACGAGCTGTCGCTGGGTGTCGTCGATGATACCTGCGAAGCCAGGGTCAAAGCCACTCTGCGCTTTCCTGGGGCGACCGGGCGAACCATCAGCAGCACCGCCAATGTCTTTGTCGCCCCACCCGATTTTGCCCCGGACCGCCGGCCTTTCCTGTCCATGGCGGATGAAATCAATGACCGCAGTGCCGACATCGCCCAGCGCAATGCCGCCATGAGCACAGCCGAGCGCGAGCGCTGGGTAGAAGACCTGTTCGAGCGCGCTTATGAAACCCTGAGCCTGCTCAACCTCGATTACTACCGTGAGCTAAGGGCCATGCGCTTGCCCGTCGGTGCACGGCGTCCCCAGCCCATCCCCGGTGACAGCATGCGCCTGCCACTCAGGGCATTTGGTGCCAGTGACCCTTTGCGTAATCCCGATTTCGCACTATCCAATGGCAATACCGATGATCCCCTGCCACTGACCAGCCATGCTCGTTCGCGCCACCGCTACCTGTCTGACTTGCAGGCCCTGCATGATTTTGTACAGTTGCACCCCACCCGGCTGAAAGAACTGATACGCCAGAGTTTTCACCTGAGATCACCAGAAACAGCCAATGCCACCAGCATGCAGATGCCGCCACTGATGCGCAACTCGAATGCCCTGCCGCTGACGCTAAGTACCTGGCAATATGATCTGCTGATGAGCTGGGTGGATGCGATTGTCCAGACCCCCGTTACCTCACCGCTGGGGCGCTCTGCCATCGTCGCCAGGAGGGCGGATGAAAGGCTGGATGAAATCCTCGCCGGCATGGACACACCCGCGCCCGGTGGCCAGCCATGAGTCTGTTACCGCTCCCGTCTGCGGCGCAAGCTCCTGGCAGTTATCGCTTCAGGTCCAGCCTGGGTCAGCATTTGCTGGTGGTACAGCACAGCCAGATTTATGACCTGCCCGAACAGGAAACTGATGCTGATATCAGCCTCGATCATGCGCTCAGCCAGATGCTGGCACGCACTCTGGATAGTGAAGTCAGCCTCGACGCACTAAACCTGCCTACTGTACAAAGCCTGTCACTGAATGTCAGTTCCAGTTGCAACCTCGGTTGCAGTTATTGCTATGCCAGCCAGGGTAATTTTGAGGGCAAGCAAAGCAAGGGCATGGGCTGGGAACAGGCGCGCAGCAGCATAGACCGCCTGCTGGCAGCAGCCGATCCACAAGCGCCACTGACCCTGGGCTTTATAGGCGGCGAGCCCTTTGTCAATCGCGCCCTGATACACCAATGCGTACACTACAGTGCAGCCTTGGCACAACAGCGGCATCTGGACTTGCGCTATTCCGTCACCACCAATGGCACCTTGTTACGACCAGAAGACCATGAGCTATTGCGGCAGTATCGCTTTGCAGTCACCGTCAGCATAGATGGCGGCAGTGTCGTCCAGAACCGCCAGCGCCCCATGCTCAATGGCAAGCGCGATTCCTATGCTGCAGTCATCGAATACTGCCAGCCCTTGCTCGCCCAACCCGGCATGTGCAAACTTGCGGCCCGCGCCACGGCCAACAGCCTCTCGCTTGACCTGGGCCAGCAGTTTGATGCCATTGCTGCACTGGGCTTTCAGGACATAGGCTTTTCACCCTTGCGCAGTGGCTCGGCACTGGCATTACAGGAGCAAGACTGGCCAGTATATGAGCAAGCCATGGTCAGCCTGGCTAGCCGTGAATTGCAACGCGCCTTGCAGGGCCAGCAGATACGCCTGAGTAATTTCGCCACTGCGTTGAAGCAATTGCATGTGGGTGCCAGCAGCCCTTACCCCTGCGGTGCAGGCGGTGGTTATTTTTCTGTTGCCAGCGATGGCGACTGGTATGCCTGCCATCGTGCGATCGGTAATCATGATTACAGGCTGGGTGACCGGCACACGCTGGATGCGCCCAAACGCCTGCATTTTTTGCAGGAACGCCACGTCCATGCCCAGACCGATTGCCACACTTGCTGGGCACGCTATCTGTGTTCTGGCGGCTGCCATCAGGAAAAAGCCAGCCGCAGCCAGGCCTCTTGCGATTACATCCGTCAGTGGCTGACTTTTTGCCTGCAGTCGTATTGTGAACTCAGTCAAGCCAGACCGGATTATTTTGCCCATTGCCTGCCAACTTCACGTGCCAGCAAACCAGCATAGCCAGGAACACAAGGAATATAAAATGAGCCTTCCCGATATCATCAAACTGGTCCCCCGCAATGCTGCCGCCCTGCGCCGTGCGCAGACTGCCGACAGCGCCATCAAACCTGTAGCTGGCAATCCCGTCTCTACCCGTCTGGAATCTGGTGTCGGCAATTGCTACCCAGGCCTGGAAGCTGATTTGCGCAATCTGGAGAGACGTTTTTTCCCCTTTCTTGAAGTCGATATCGCCGATACAGAAATACGCATCGTGGCCGTCGATAGTACTGCGGTCACGGCAGCGGCCCTACCCGATGCAGTCGCACAAAAATACCGCGACCTGGCGCTGGGCATCAGCCAGAACCAGCCCTGCATCATTAGCAGGATCAACGGTAATTTCGGGCCCTTTGGTAATCATGATCTGAACATCGCTCAACTGCGCCCACCGAGCGCAGCTAGCACTAGTACCAGCGCCAGCGTCAGCACTGCACCCCCGGACGCCTGGACCGCAATACGCCTGCTGCCAGAAAATACGGCCATCAGCCTGACGATACGGCTGGGCACCCGCAGCATCAGCCTGGAGGGCAGGCGCTCGGCCTATCTGAGTGGCACAGGCAGCCTGGCTGCCATGTTTGAACCTGGTGAGCTCACGCAATCCCTGTGCAGCCCCTGGACCCATGATTTTCGCGATTGTGGCTGTTTTTACTGGGCCAGCAATCATCCCGACATTGCCCAGCCACCGACACCAGATGCCAGTGAGCCCGGGGTACCATGGCTGGCGCCAGTGCCATGGGAAAGGCTGGACCGCAGCATAGGCAGCACACCACCCTCACCCGCCAATACAACTACCCCGGAAGAACTGGGCCATTATGCGATCAACCACCAGTGGCAAAGCCTGAACTTTGTGCTGGAAGGCCGCGAAACCATACGCCCCTACAAGCCAGGCAAGTTCACTGCCGTCCCACTGGCATCACGGGAAGAATTACAACTATACCTGCGCTATGCCGCCGGGCTGGAACTGGCAGCAATACAGGAATACCTGTCGGCGGCCTATTCGCTGCGCAGCCCGGCCAGCCTGGCAGCAGGCAGCTTGCGCAACCGGGTCACAGCCAGTTTTGCTGAACTCATGCGTATCGCCTATGGAGAAATGCGCCACCTGCGGGCTGTCAATAATGTGCTGCAAGCACTGAACGGCCCGGCCTATACACCTGCCTTGCAAGTCGCCAAAACGATACCTGATGCTGCTGGCAATCAGCGTCCGCCACATGCGCGGATACTTGACCCGCAAGCCCTGCTGGATTTCCTGGCACTGGAGCAGGCCAACAGAGGTGCTGACAAATTATATGCACGCATCTACGCCACCCTGCGCCAGCCTGGCTTTGGCAGCGATGCTGACTGCCAGAGCATACGTTACATCATGGCCGAGGGGCAGGACCATTTTGAAACCTTTGAGAACATGCAGGTATGGCTAAGAGACTTCCAGCCGGGCCAGTATCTGCACCAACCCCTGGTACAGGCACCGGCCAGCAACAGCAGCTACCAGGCACTGCAAAATGCTTACCGCAAGCTGCTGGAAAAACTGTACGCCGGTTATCAGGCGGGCATGCCGCAGGGCGCGGTGGATATCAACACTGCCCGTGGTGACATGGTGGCTGCCAGTGGTTTTGGCAGTGTTGCCAGGGCGGTCATCAATGCGGGCTTTTTGCTGTCTTTTGATACCATCAGTGATCCCCGCTTTGCCCCTGTTGCACCGCCACCCGGCTTATGAAGCATTACCGTGTTGCCGTGCTGGGCAATGGCCCGGTGGGCATACTGGCTGCCTTGCACGCAGCCAGGCAGGGTCATGGCCCGGTATTGCTACTGGCAGCCGAACCACCACCCAATGCTGACGCTGAAGGCGGCGGCTACCGTATTGAGGCTGTCCCTGTCAGCCTGCTGGCATTGCTGCTCGAATATGGTATTCACCCTCACCTGATCGGGGCCGGGCAGACGCATGCTGTGAGGCAGATACAGTGGGATAGCAAAGCCAGCATGTCCCTGCCCACCCCCAGGACCGTCCACATACACCGCCCGGCGCTGGAGCAGGCCCTGTGGCAAAAGTTATTGCAGCAACCGCGCATCCACCTGCACCTGGGCGAGCAAAGTCTGCAATTGCATGATGCCGGTGCCAATGGCCTTGATGGTGGCAATGGCAAGGATTGGCACGCCGACCTGCTGATTGATGCCAGTGGCCGCGCCGCCAGGAGCGCCAGCAACATAGACAAATCGCCGCACCCCTGGGTAGCCCGCCTGTTCACACTGGCTGGCAACACAAGGCCGTCCGGAAGTTTTCAATCTCATTTCCATTCTCACTTCAAGGTGGCAGCGCTACCCGAGGGTTATGTGTATAGCCTGGCTACGCCCGAGGTACAGAATGTGGTTTTTGTCGGGCGCGGCAAGGCAGTCAAAGGCAGCGCAGATGAATTGCAACAACTCTTGCAGAGCACTCAGACTGACTGGGTACTGCAAGGCTTGCCCACGCTGGTAGAGTTTCACAGCGACATGGCTTACCCGGTGTCGCTGCAATGGGCCACATCTGAGCGCAGCGTACTGATCGGTGATGCAGCGCTGGCGCGTGACATTCTGTCGTCCCAGGGTTTGTCCTGTGGCTTGTCAGAAGCACTGTGTGTAGCTGAGCTGGGCACGCTACAGGCCAGGGCAAATTTTCAGCAAAGGCAAACACAACAACGGCAATTGCACGCCACGGCATTGCTGAACCAGATCAGGAGCTGCCTGTATGGCATGGAGACTGCGTGGCAAGACTATGCGCAATTTATTATGCGGGCACGCACATAAACCGCCAAGACTGTCAGTTTCAACACTGTTTAAATCGCCGGGGATCAACTAGTATCAGGGCATGGAAAACAATCTCGACAACATCGATAACATAGACAACAAGGAGTCACAGTGTATCTCATCGCCAACATACTGACCGGCATCGTCGCCGCCCTGCATATCTACTTCCTGGTGCTGGAAATGTTCCTGTGGGATAAGCCCATGGGTTTGCGCACTTTCAAGAACACACCCGAGAAGGCAGAAATCACCAAGGTGCTGGCAGCCAACCAGGGTTTATACAATGGCTTTTTGGCCGCTGGCCTGGTGTGGGGTTTGCTGATGGGTGGCCACGAAGGTTTTCATGTGAAGATTTTCTTCCTGACCTGCGTCATCGTGGCTGGTGCCTATGGTGCATATTCCGTCAGCCGCCGCATCCTCTACATACAGGCGGCACCAGCCTTGCTGGCTTTAGTGCTGCTGCACTTTTAATTCAGTTTTCCGGCACATCGACGATCTCTTCCGAGTCATGGAAGCGAGTATAGTGGATGTGCTGGACCTGGTCTGAATCACGGTTGCTTTCAAAAACATCGACATAGCGATGGTTCCAGTGTATCTGGCTGCAAGGGTAATAGTGGCGTGCCCTTTGCGGCTGGTTGGTGGTGTCATCGACCCCTTCTATGCTCAGTATCAGCGAAGCCCTGCAAGCGTGCAGGGCTTCTTCATCCATGCCAAACAGCGGGCTGCTTTCATCAATGACATGGATGACCGTCCAGCCGAGGATAAAGATAGGGTGCTGCTCACGCTCCAGCTTCATGTCGATGATCTTACGAAAACTGCCCATATTGGCCGTGCTTTCATCCCGCATCAGGCGTAGTTTGGCGGTCGCCTCGCTGATGATATTCATGCGCGCATTGGCCAGGCGTATTAGCAAGACCCGCTTGCCATCCATGATGTGGCTGACAGGGTGATTCGCAAAAATAATGCTGGAGCGCGGGCGTGAAAAACGCGCAAACATGACGCCGGTAATCAGTGCGACACTCGCCATACCGACAAAAATCTCAAGCGTGGCGATGCTATGCCCATACACAGTTTGCGGGTGCATGTCGCCATAACCGACAGTCGCCAAGGTTTCTACGCTAAAGAAAAACGCCCCCAGAAAATTATTCGGATGCAAATTGCCTATGGGGTTATCGCCCAGCATGAATAGCGAGGCAAAGCATAGGTTCAAGACCAGGAACACCACACCGACGCCAGCAAAGAACACTGGCCAGCTGGAGGTCATCGCATAGTAATAAATATCTTGCCAGAACTGCGTGCGCAAACCATAGGCAACGACAGAACGGCCACCCATGCTGATGCTACGGCCATGCGGTTTGTGTTGGGTCATGTTGGGGGCTTTCTGATGAAGTCCCCTCCCTTTCAAGGGGAGGGTTAGGGTGGGGATGGGTTTCGGTTAATTAGCGATAGATTAATTTACGTCGGAAACCCATCCCCATCCCAACCATTCCACCGCGCAGCTTGCAGGCTTCTTATAAATTTGTTGCGCAAAGCATGCTTTGCGAATTCCCACAAATCTCCCCTTGAAGGGGAAGGAGTTTAAAAAACGTCACAGATACGGATTACTCAGTCCCATCCCCGCCAGTATCTCTATCTCCAGCGCCTCCATCTCCTCAGCATCATCATCCTCTTCATGATCATAACCCTGGGCATGCAGGACGCCGTGCACAATCAGATGCTGGGCATGTTCAAGCACGGTTTTCTTTTGCTCGGCTGCTTCCTTCTCCAGCACATCGGTACACAGGATGATGTCAGCCTGGGTCACCTCGGCATCTTCATCCTCGGTATAGGCAAAGGTCAGCACATTGGTGGCGTAGTCCTTGCCACGGTAATCATGGTTGAGCACCCTGCCTTCTTCAGCATCGACAAAGCGCAAGGTGATTTCTGCCGGGAAGAACAGCGCCGCCTGCACGGTCTTGCGTATCAGCGGGCGGGTCAGGATATCTTGCAGGCGCTTGTCGGCATATTGCACTGACAGCGTCAGCTTGGGTTTAATTTCGGTTTTACTTTTTGCGACCATGATGGGCAGAGCTTAAAGGAGTTGCAGGTTTCAGCAAGCCGATGGCGGCGCTGTTGGCGGTGGCATTGGCGTTGGCACTTTCATAGGCATCGACTATGCGGGCGACCAGCGGATGGCGTACCACATCGACGCTGCCAAAATGGGTAAAGCCTATGCCGCGTACACCATCGAGTACCTGGCAGGCATCGATGAGGCCACTCTTCACATTACGCTGCAAATCAACCTGGGTAGGGTCACCAGTAATTACCGCCTTGCTGCCAAAACCTATGCGCGTCAGGAACATTTTCATTTGTTCCGGCGTGGTGTTTTGCGCTTCATCGAGAATGACGAAAGCATGGTTCAAGGTGCGGCCACGCATATAAGCCAGCGGGGCAATCTCGATGACCTGTTTTTCAAACATTTTTTGCGTGCGGTCAAAGCCCAGCAAGTCATACAGGGCGTCATAAAGCGGGCGCAGATAAGGATCGACCTTTTGCGCCAGATCACCCGGCAAGAAACCCAGGCGCTCGCCTGCTTCAACCGCAGGGCGGGTCAGCACGATACGCTTGACGGCATCACGCTCCAGCGCATCCACGGCGCAGGCCACAGCGAGGTAAGTCTTGCCTGTACCAGCCGGGCCTATGCCAAAGCTGATGTCGTGTTCGAGTATGGTCTTGATGTAATGATTCTGATGCGGCGTGCGCCCGCGCAAATCGCTGCGGCGGGTTTTCAGCATAGGGCTTTCGATGTCGGCATCTTCCGGCAGTGGTGCATCCACCGCGACGACATCGGCAGGAATAACATCCTCCTGATCTTTGCCGCCCTTGCCTTTTTTGAGGCTCTTGCTGGCGCGTTGCTCTACCAGGGCCAGTTGCACTTCATCGATGGTGATGATTTTTTTCGCCAGACCATAGAAATGCTCAAGTATCTCTATCGCTTTCTCGGCATTGTGGCCGCTGACGATAAATTTTTCACCACGGCGAAATATCGTCACATCCAGTGCCGATGATATCTGCCGCAAGTTCTCATCCAAAGGCCCGCACAGATGTGCCAGGCGGGTATTGTCCAGAGGTTGAGGGATGAAGTGCGCTACCGGCACGGGTGTTTTTGCCATTATGCTGTCACTGCCTCTTCGACGAGTTCGCCACGTAAGGAATAATTATAGGATTCGGTAATGCGGGTATTCACCAGCGTACCGACCAGGTCTTTGGAACCCGCGAAATTGACGACGCGGTTATTCTCGGTGCGGCCCTGCAATTCATTCGGGTCTTTGACCGATGGGCCTTCTACCAGAATACGCTGCACCGTACCTATCATGGCATTGCTGTATTTCTTGGTATTGGCATCAATCACTGACTGCAAATGCTGCAGGCGGCGCAATTTGAGTTCTGCCGGTGTATCGTCAGCCAGATTCGCCGCTGGCGTACCAGGGCGCGGGCTGAAGATAAAGCTGAAGCTGTTATCAAAGCCAATGTCGTTGATGAGCTTCATCAGTGCATCAAAGTCTTCATCTGTCTCACCTGGGAAGCCAACGATAAAATCAGACGACACAGAAATATCCGGGCGCACCATTCGCAAACGACGCAGGACGGACTTGTATTCGATGGCGGTGTAACCACGCTTCATCGCCGACAATATACGGTCAGAGCCATGCTGGGCAGGCAGGTACAAATGATTGACCAGCTTGGGCACCTTGGCATAACAATCGATCAGGCGCTGGGTAAATTCTTTGGGGTGGCTGGTGACAAAGCGTATGCGTTCTATCTGCGGGAATTCAGCGATGTATTCGATCAGCAGAGCAAAGTCGGCAATCTCGCCATCTTCCATAACACCACGGTAGGCATTCACGTTTTGCCCCAGCAGCGAGATTTCTTTGACACCCTGTTCAGCCAGGCCAGCCACTTCTGCCAGCACGTCATCAAACGGACGCGAGACTTCTTCACCACGGGTATAAGGCACGACGCAATAACTGCAATACTTGCTGCAACCTTCCATGATGGATACATAGGCACTCGCGCCCTCAACACGCGCTGGCGGCATGTGGTCAAACTTTTCAATTTCAGGGAAACTGATATCGACTTGCGAACGGCCAGAACTACGGCGTGCATCTATCATCTGCGGCAGGCGGTGCAGAGTTTGCGGGCCAAAGACAACATCAACATAAGGCGCACGCTTGACAATCGCATCGCCTTCTTGTGATGCCACGCAACCGCCGACACCAATCAGCAGCTCTGGTTTTTTGCGCTTGAGTTCGCGCAGGCGACCGAGGTCAGAAAATACTTTTTCAGATGCTTTTTCGCGCACGCTGCAGGTGTTCAGCAAGATCACGTCAGCATCTTCGGGATTATCGGTCTTCACCATGCCGTCATTGGCATTGAGGATATCTGCCATCTTGTCCGAGTCATACTCGTTCATCTGGCAACCGAAGGTTTTGATAAATACTTTTTTTTGCATAATTTTCTACAAGCTCTACCTGCTCAAGGGACTGACATTGTCCATGCTGCCTTGCACTACTCCCCTGAGCCAGCGCTACATCACATGTTCGTATTTTTAAAAATTTGTGGCACCCATTCCTTGGCGGCGGGTAATACCTTTTTACGTTCAATCTCGGTCAATACCCAGATTTTGACAACATCACCATAATTATCTTCCAGATAATTGATGATGACGTAATTGCCGGTAATCTGCGTAGGCGAGATAAACAGGTTCTGGTCATCATAAATACGCAAACCCGGTGCCGTGTTTTTGGCTTTACCATCAATCAGTACGTCAGGATATTGCGACATATTCAATACGCCGCGCTTGGTATTCTCCGGAAAATTACGTTCATCCGGTATTTGTGCAAAACCTTGCAAACTCGTCATTGCCAGCAAGACCAGCATGAACATCATCATTACACGGCGTAAAGCCAGCAGCATAGGCATACCTCGGCACCTCTTGGTGGGGATTAAATTCAAAGGAATCAACTACTTAGGTCAAAACCTCGGGAAACCGGCAAGCCTGTAAGTTTAACACAGTCAGCGCCGCACTTCCTATTGCAGCATAGCAGCACTTGCAGCCGCAAAAAGCCAAAATGACCCAAAATCTGTGATAATGGCAAAAAAAGAACGATGGAAACTCATGCACACCCGCTCACCCCGCTCTGAAAAGCGAGAATTTGATACCCGCCATTTCCGGGATGCCCTGTCGCAATTTGCCACTGGCGTCACTGTCATCACCACCCGGCTGGCAGATGGCCAGTTCCTGGGTTTGACCGCATCCTCCTTCAACGCTGTCTCGCTGGACCCGCCCCTGATACTCTGGAGCCTGGGCACGGCCGCCAACAGCCTGCCCGTGTTCAGCGGCAATTCTCATTATGTAGTCAATATTCTGTCTGCCGAACAAGCCTGGCTGGCCGAGCAGTTTGCCAGCCGCAAGACTGACCGCTTTGCAGGTGTTGATTACACCCTGTCACGTACCGGTCACCCTATCCTGACTGGTGCCTCGGCCTGGTTTGAATGCCATAACCGCAGCCGCTATCCTGAGGGTGATCATGTCATTTTCGTCGGCGAAGTCGAGCATTGCGAATTCACCAAACAGGCACCGCTGGTGTTCCATTCCGGCCAGTTCCTGCGCCCTACCAAAGAATAGATACATCCATGATCAGTATTTTGCCTGTCGACCTGGTCGGCTACTTTGCCGCCTGTCTGACGACCACTGCCTTTGTACCCCAGGCCTGGCTGACCTGGCGGCGCAAACGGGCGGAAGGTGTCTCCCTCGGCATGTACATCATCCTCGTCCTCGGCATCACTCTGTGGCTGGTGTATGGCCTCATGCTCAGCGCCCTGCCCATCATCATCGCCAATATGATCACGCTCATGCTGGCCATGTTTATCCTCGTGATGAAACTAGTCTATAAGTAAATCAGGTAAATTTTCCAGTCCTGGCTCTAGCCAGAACTTCGCGCAGGGAAAAAGATGTGCGCTTTGAAGAAATCATCACCACCTGACAAAGACCCGCCGCCATGCATTACCGCTTTCATATCCTGCCCGGTGGCATCCCAAAGTATGCTCTCGACAAGCATGTGGAAATGGGTGGAGAATACTTTGATGTCATTGATGGCGGCTACGACCTGAAGGCAAAAGATGGCGGTACAGCACTGCGCCTGAGCACCCGCTTCTTCAACAAGTCACAACTCAAGACTTATGGTGACCTGTGGGGCAAGATGGTGCTCAACGATTTTCACCAATCCATCCTCGGCCTCATGAAAAACCGTGCGGAGCAGCGTCATCAGCAACAGCAATGACAGTTAGAACGGGCAAAAACAGCCGATTGATTGATATATTGGCGATTGCTTGAATCCAAAGCCAGGATGTGAGAAGCTTGGGCCTTGATCACGACCCGGAACCTGAGGCATCCTGCATGAATCTCTCACATATTTTATCTGCCGCCATCGTGATGGCACTGGCAAACAGCGCATCAGCACAAGTGCAAAGATGCGTTGATAGTGACGGCCGTGTGACTTTTACCGACAATGTCTGTCCCAAGTCCAGCGTCAAGGAAAAGTCGGTCAAGGCCAATCAAAAATATGTAGGCTCAGAAAAAGTACAGGAAACCAACTGGGCAGCACAGAATGAAGCCTTTAACAAGCGCCATGCTGAGCGTGAAAGACGGGCAGACAATGAAAGACTGATCCATAACTTCATTACGACACCACTGCCACCTGGCGTGAAGTACCAAAGACTCACCACCTATTCTGACCGTCCATCGAAACTTGACAACAGATAGACCAGGATGTGCCGAGGCTAGAACCTGCAAAATCAATTATGCTAAAAAAGTCCCAGCCAACAGTCCGGGACTTTTCTAGCGTCCCTGGGCTAAGGCTTGGTAGCAGTTTTCGTCACTGGCTTTACAACCGACTCAACACCCCTTGCACCATGCATGTCAGTATCGACCTTACCATCCTGCAAGTCAGTTAGTGCCTGCTTCATGACTTTGCGTGGCTTAGTGCTGTCATCGGTCGTTTGATCACGCTCGTGTGGCAGCAAGGCTTCATTGTCTTTGACCTTTGCGGCCTTATCAGAGCCATCAGCAATCTGATATGTAGCTTCATCAGCATTATTCTGCTTGCGATTTTTATTGTCCAGATTCACTTGTTTAGAGTTCACGGCCAGTCACTTCCTGATCAGCCGCCTGCTGCTCAACTGTAGGAGTGCTGGTTGAACCAGCGACTGCGGCAGCCACCGAATTCGTTGATGGCAAACCGCCAGGGATAAGATTCGGTGGCACACGCGGATCAAAATCTGTCCAGTCACCTTTGCTGATGGTGCCTTCGCCCAGCTCAATCTGGTCTGCCCCCAGGTCTGTCAAGAGCTTGATGACATGCTGCTCGGTCTCAGGTTCGTTGACGCTCACTGCTACCATCATGCCGGAGCGTCGCACGGATGCAGCATTTTCAGCGTCATCATCTGTGGTCTCACCCTTGTCTTTCATTTGCGACAAGCTGCCTATCAGCGCGCCCACATGTGCGCCAACCAGCGCACCCAATGCCGTACTCACAGGCCCTGTCACAGGCGCACCGATCAAACCTACCGCAGCACCAACCGCCCCACCCGCAGCAGCACCACTGACAGCGCCATTGCCCGCCTTGCTTGCACCTGGAGACTCATCCCGGTCACCACCAAGTGGATACATATCATGCTGCCCCGGCGGGTTAAGATAAAAAGAGCTGATTTGTCCTGGGGCAAAGCCCAGTACCATCAGTTGATGGATAGCCTGCTGTACCTGGTCCTGTTGCTGCAGCCTTCCGGCAATAATATGTGTCATGATGCTCTCCATCCTGGTTGCAAAACCCGCATTGGTCTGTGAGCCTATGAGGGTGCTTATTAGCAAGATAGGCGCATTCCGTAGAATCATCTGTACGCTGGCGCACCCAGCCTTACAGACATGAAATCCTTGCTTCTTGTTCCTTGCTTCTTGTTTTTGTTTCTTCAAGCAGGACTCAACTACCGCCAAACCACCAAGGTGAAATTGAGGTATGCTCACCTGGCACGTAACGCCATTTTCTCTTTGCAGGTGGTGCAAGCAAATTGAAGCACGCAATTAATAAATCCAGTCGTTGCTGTATCAGCATGCCTTATTAATACAATGAAAGATCAGATACATTACCAACGCGTTCCACAGGTGCCGGGACTGGTCCTGAGTGCTAGCCGGATTTCGGAATTTCACTTCGACCGCCATTATCATCTCGACTACCACATCGGCCTGGTGACGGAAGGCGTGCAACGCCAGGAATTCCGGGGGAACTCGGTGCTGGTGGGCGACGGTTGCATCGTCCTGATGCCACCGGGCGAAATCCATGATGGCATGGCAGAGGATGGTGATGCCTATACACTCAAGACCTTTCGCCTGCCATTTGACCTTGTGAACCAGGTCACAGAAGAACTCTCCGGAACAAACCGTGAACCGGCTCTGATGGGAACGATGCTGGAAGACCCCGTACAGGCCGCCCATCTACTGCGTCTGCATGACACCATGTATGCGGATAAAGATGCGTCTCCTCTGGCGATACAGTCGGACTGGCTGTCCCTGCTGGATTTTATCTTCACGCAATCAAAAACCATACGGCCCCAGAACATCAAAGGTGCTCTCGCCCCCTGGCAATACCGGCGCATCAAGGAGTACTGCGTGGCGCATCTATCAAAAAAAATAAGCCTGGATGAGTTGGCGGGCATTTGTGGCCTCGGCCCATTCCATTTTTTGCGTCAATTCAAGAACAGCATAGGCATGACACCCCACGCCTGGCTGGTCAGGCTGCGACTTGAGTACGCCTGTTCATTACTGGGAAAAAATCCGCAGACCATCGCCGATGTGGCACAACTGGTGGGCTTTTATGATCAAAGCCATTTTAACCGCGCTTTCAGACAGGCCTACGGGGTCGCACCGTCCTCATACTAGAACTCATTTCATAAATAGGATGAGTGCGAACAAGACGATTTGGGATGCAGTGCAAGGCGTGGTCCGCTGCTAAGGCTCCTGCCTTAGCGAGGGCCACAACGCCGCAATGCGCCCAAATCGTCAGTTCCCGGAGGGTTTACCTCATAGCGCGTGCTGGACAGCGTTGGACTCGTTATCAATAGGCAAAGCTATTGACTGCCTCGTCCGCCTTGCCAGCCCACGTTATGAGGCAAACGCATCTCACCCTATTTATGAAATGAGTTCTAATAGTCAATTTTTTACAATCCACAGCGCCAGTCCTGCTCTTATCATACCCCCCAATTGGAGCATGCTCCAGGCAAAAACAGGATTTTCATGCCCACCACCAAGGAGAATTTGCATGACGACAGAGCGCCATTATTTCAAGAGCGATGAGCTCAGCATGCACACGGAAGTACAACTGTGCACGCCAACACAGGAGGGCGAATATGAGATCATTCTGGCAGCCACCCTGTTTCATCCGCAAGGTGGCGGGCAACCTTCCGATGTAGGCAGCATTGCCGGGGTCAAGGTCAAACGGGTGTTTCAAAATGGTGAACAGATTGTTCATCTTACCGGGCATCCTGTCGCCGTCGGCAGCGCATTGATTGAAGTTTGTCCAGAAACTCGCAGGCTGCATACCCAGCTCCATTCAGCAGGCCACCTGATAGGCTGCTATGGAGAACTGGCTGGATGGCGGCCCGTCAAGGCACATCACTGGCCAGGCGAAGCCAGGGTAGTCTTTGAAAATGATGGTGCCACCACCGCCTTGCCCGCAGACGAACTGGCGCAACAAATCCAGTCCTGGATAGTAACAGACCTGCCACGCCACACCAGCCTGCAAGCAGGGCAACGACAGATTGGCTTTGGCCACTTGCCTGCCCACCCCTGTGGAGGTACGCATGTGCTGTCCACTGGCCAAATCGGCCAGGTCAACATTACCAGGATCAAGGAAAAAAAAGGGCAAGTATCAGTACACTATGAGCTTGCCCCGGCATGATCTTCCAGTAATTTTTTATAAAATTCGCTGCAAACAGCCGTGCGGCTTCACCAGGGACTCCCCCTGTGGCCGCATGATGCCTACCGCGCACTATATCGCACGGACAATCTTTGCCAGCCGCTTCACTTTCTAGGTGATGTCTTTGGCATTGACGTGTGCATATCCCTGCACCATATTTTTCTTGCCATCAATAAAATCAAGTATTCAGCAATGGTTTTATTGCCGCACAAAATGCATTTTTGGATTTTTCTGCTGCATCAATCAGGTAACAACCTAACGCTGTGTTTTGGTCTGGCAGGCAATTCAACGGCGAGAAATCATGACAGAAGTCTTCTATCGTCAAAATCATGTAGTTACTATAACCATCAATAAGATCGACTAGCTCAGCTTCGAACTCTGATAAAGATATTTTCCCCTCCTGAACACCCAGATACAAAAAACCCAGAAAAAGCGACACATAGCGCTCGTCAAAAACAACATGCTGCTCTCTCATTTGTTCCAGTAAAATATCCTGCGCCTCATCTGCAGTTTGGCACACAGCCAGTTCAGTGAGCCAAAATTCTGGCATCACTTCAAGCTCACTTGCCACGCCTGCCGCGCTTGCGAGATTGTTGATCTCTGCAACGGAGAGATACTTTGACTCGACAAGAGAAAAAATCAGCAACAAAAAATTCTTATTTTTATCTTCATCCATAACATCAAAGCTTCACCCGATCCGACAGCTCCTGCACCGACACTTTCCATTCATTCGACAGCTTGGAATCTTCCCAAAGTTCCTTGAGTTCAGATTCATCCCCCAGGATTCTGGCAATCACCTGATGGGCTTTCTCGACCAGCTCCTTGCCCGGCACCAGCTTTGTTTTTCTGACCCATTTATCGACGCTTTCACTGTACGCATTGCGCATGCCCCAGTTGCCCTGCAACCTGGCAATCACTTCGATAGCGGCAATTGCCTCTTCTGCATCAGAAGCATCAATATAGCCATCGCCTTCCTGCAATATCTTGTAAAGCGTTTCTTCTACCAGTGACAGATCATTACAGTCTTCAATGGCATAAGCCCAGTCACATGCAGTATCGTTTCCAAAAGAATCGGCAGCCCAGGCACCCATATAAGTTCTCCTAAATTTGAAATATTCGCTGGAAGGCAAAACTACCCTCCTGTTAAAAAAAATCCGGTTGCGCCAAGGTGGATCAAGACATCAAACTTCATCCGCCTTACGCACATACACCCCTATCAAGCCCAGCACACCCAAAAACACGCAGAGCAAATGCAGGTAGATCAAAGGGAAGATTTCATACAAGACATTTTCATCACTGTAAGGATGCAAGGGCCGTATGTCTGCATGCATGATGCTGTCGAATACCACATGGGACAAGGCACCAAGCAAGGCGCCCATGCTAACCTGCAGCAGCGTCAGTTGCTGCCAGTGATTAAAATTGGGCAGATAAAATCGTCGCGCGCACCAGCGTGCCAGCAGGAAAAGCAAAACCGTAAAACCCGCCATCAAAGGTGCGCCAAGATAGGTATGGAAGAAGGCATGCACAGGGAAGCGCGCATGCATGAGGTTATACACAGACTCCACATCAATGAACACATTCACGGCAGCGAAAGACAAAAAGCTGACGTGGCGCGGCGCTGCCGCTTTGAGGGCAGCACCGAGACCAAAATGAAATGGAGTAACCGGCATGAAAGATGTACGCTCCTGCGCAAAGATAATCAAGCAGCAGCATACGATGACCAGGGGGGATGGTCAACCAGACAATATCAGGCGCGATCAGGCACGATCAGGCGATAAAGCCAATATTGCGCAGACTCGCAAAAACCAGCTCAGTAATCGATGCCACGCCCGGTTTCCAGCAGTGATTTGAGGCTGGACAATACCAGCGGCCAGCCAAAGCTGATGCCGCGATGCACTTCAGGGCTGAGCTCTTCATGCGTCACCGTCAGGCGCACCAGTTCACCCGACTTGGGATCACCCTTGTCAATATCGATCGCCAGCTTTGAATGTTTGGCCGGGTCTGCCGCATTCGCTGGCCCCACCCAGGTCAGTGCCAGACGCTTGCCGGGTATGCATTCAAGCACCGTGCCCACATGCTCTACCGTGCCCTTGCCATCATCCTTAATATGCTGCCAGCTTGAACCTGGTGTCCAGTCTGAGACGATTTCGCTTTTCCAGAATTGCCGGGTCAGCTCACCGTCCATCAAGGCTTGCCAGACTTTCTCGGTTGTCGTGGCGATATAGCTCACATAGACAAACTTCTCTTGGTTCATGATCACTTCCTTTCCAGTTTGGTTTTGAGGTCGTGCATGGCCTCAAGATGGGGTCGTTCAAATTTACGTATCCAGCGCTCATAAATCTCATGGATAGGTATAGGGTTGAAGTAATGCAGCTTCTCCCTCCCCTGACGCTCGACAGAAATCAGATTGGCCTCTTCGAGCAAACCCAGATGCTGGGTCACCGACTGCCGCGCCATATTCAGCTCATTGCATAGCTCGCCCAATGTCTGCCCATTTTTGGCATGCAAGCTGTCGAGCAATTTGCGACGACTGGGGTCAGCCAGTGCCTTGAAGACTTTGTCTATTTCTGTCATTGATGTATAGCATCTGAAAATTTAAACGGGCTTCATGTACAGGACATGTATGGCTGAAACACAATAATATGCAGGCAAACACCTGCATTTCCAATTATAGGCAGGCAAATGCCTGCATGTCAAGCAAGGCTTTCTTGATGATTGGAAGGTATGCGCGAACAGTAAACTTCTTTACGAGAAAATATCCAGCATTAATGCTGGCTTGAGTATCATGAAAATCGCGATACCAAGAGCAATGAGGCCCTGCTCAAGTACACGCCAGATGCTTGCAGCCTGTGGTTATTTTTCAATTCTTTAGCAGGTATTGTCATAAGCCACACTATAAATTTGGGACATCGGTCAGAGCAATTCTTTTAAGCCCTGATCACTTAATCTTATCCTCTCAATATGGGTGGCAACATCTTTGCTATTTGACTGATACGTTACAATCCATCTAAAAAATGGCGTTCCCAAGACGAAAGACAGCAGATACTTTTACCTTGGGCACCTCAGTAACACACCGAAAGATTGCGACATGAATGAAATAGCCAAAAGTTTTTTGGATGCCTATGCCAGCGGTGGCGAAATAGAAGGTGGCTGGAAATTTGCCAAAGCTTTGCAGCAAGCCCAGCTTGATTATTCGGACAAAGGTTTACAGCGGCTGGACCAATTATTTGCGGCCATGCGGGAACGTGTAAAGCCATCCCGAGAAGACATGCAAGGGTCGCTGCAAGGTCGCAACTTTTGCGCCCTGATTGCCTATCATGTGATTGAAGTCCTGCGTCGCCGTACTGGCGCGCATATCGATTGGCATGACAAGGCATCGGCACTCCAGGAATTACCGGCTGGCATGCAATTACCCAACGAGCCGTTTGCCCGGCTGATTGCCCTTGCGCCTGACCAGGGCGTCGCATTTATGCCTTTGGATTGGATAGAAGCAGAGATATTTGCAGACAGCCAGCAATCAAAAGCTGCAGACTATGTCACAAGCCTGATACAGCAACTCGAGCGTAACGCACCTGTCATTTGGTGGACAGGCATGCAGGCCCTGGGGCGGACTGCCTCATGGCAAATGATGATGGCGGCTGACGGCGGTGCAGTGCTACCCTTGATGCTGCGCTCAACTGCGCCCATGTCCTGGTGCGCGCTGATGTCTGGCCTGCCAGGTGAAAGCCCTGAACAGGCTTTGCAGTATGGTGTTGATTGCCTGGAAAAAAACCAGGACGGCGCAACATGGCAAGTGTTTTCTTATGATGGTTACGCTGATATTGAAGAAGGCCGTTTCGATGCGGTGATAGTCATTCTTTATACTTACGGCACATCGCCGTTGCAGTTGAAAATAGCTTTTCCGTATCGCCCAACCCAGGCTGGCCGGGCATTTGAAATTCTCGACCCAACTTTGCGTGGCACAAATGTAGAAGGCGAACAAGTGCTGATGTTGGGCAATGCCATGCAACGCGGCATACGGAGCGTCAAGTGGGCGTTTGGAACTACGTGGGACCAATTACGGAAAACGTAGAACTACGCAGACAATGATATTTATGACGGAAACCCTCGCAGCGTCCGCCATATACTCGCATCTATTTTCAAGCTATTGCGGCTTGACAGTTTCTTTCTTGACCGGCTCTGGCACCCGCATCATCATACGGCTGGAGGGTGAATCCGTACCCATCAGCATATTCCAGTTTTTGTCGGCATCCTGCCCCGCCTTGTTCAACAGCGGGATGGATGACAACACATCGCCAGATTTTTTTGGTGTTTCTACTTCTGGTTTGGTGGATTTAGCTGGCTCTGCTGTTTCACCAGGCTTGGCGGGCGTTGCGGGTTTGACGGGTGCTGCCGGGCCTGGGCCATCCCAGACCTTGTTGGTCAGGTCTTTGTCATATTGCGTCGCATGTTTGTCCAGGCGTGTCAGCAATTTATTGTATTCTGCCGGGTTGGTATTCCAGGCCTTGTAGATATCGCCGACATCATCAGAACCAGCGACCTTCTTTTTATCCAGATAGACCGCAATGCCGAAAGACACATTCGATGCCGTGTTGAATCTGTCGTATTTGTCGGCCACCTCATAACCACCTATGCGCTTGGTGCCGCTCAGCCTTTCTGTTGCATCTTTGGCCGTGCTGTCGGTAATCGCAAACACGCCAGAGGCAGACGACTTGCGCGAAGTCGTTGCAGCGTCAGGGTTGAAGCCAGACTCCACCTCCGCCAGCGCCAGCAGGTTGGCAGTGTCCTTTTGCGACAGCTTGGCCTTGCCCGCCTGCTGCACAATTTCTTTTTGCACTTCAAACTTGACGTGATCATTCGCGTCCCCCCAGGTGCGACTGTCGCCCTGGGAGTCTGCCGTCAGTGGATCGCCGTTATGGCTAAAGTTCTTGGTTTTATGATGTTTTGCGCCTGTCATCTTATTTCCCCTCGCGCTGTATGCGCTTTACTGATACTTTTTCAATTTCAGTGAAACGTCCATTGTCGTCCAGCACAAAACCGTGCTTTTGCAGAAGATTGCCGGGCAGGGCCCTGGGCTTGAAATTCGTCGCGCCAAATTTTTCGCGGCTGGACCCAAGGAAGACACCAGTATCAGAAAAATAGTCATCCCACTCGCAAGAATTGCAGTTACCGAGATTGGTGGAACTCAATACGATCTTGTTCCGCCCCTTGTCTTCTTTACCTTTGCCCCCTTTACCCTTGACGCAAGCCAGTTGCGTAATCAGTGAACGGTCTTTCAGGTAATCTTCATACAGGTACAGTTTTTCAGAAAACTTGTCTGTGCCCGCCTGGCGCAGCTTCACCTTTTGCAGGAAGCATGCGCCATCCAGACGTTCATTAGCTTCGCAATAGGTTTCGACAGTGACATCGAGCTCATCACAATGCAGGCTGGCTTCAGTGATATAGGTAGTTGATTTGGCCGTCACTTGCGCAATGGCAATAGCAGGCAACAAGGCTGCTCCAAGAACAAGACTGCTCAACAAACGAAAACTGCCAGGAAAGTAGTTATTCATAGGCATCCACTTCTTGAAGTATGTGGCAAGGGGGGAAAAGCGTCAGCGGTACCTATTCTACAACAAAATATATTTTACTTTTGTTTTTATATAAAATTAGAAGCGGCAGCCAACATAGATTATCCGTGCCAGATAAATATAGCCTTTGCCGTGCTCGCCAACACACGGCAATCTCCACCACCAAGCACCAGCCCCCCCCCCAACCGTCATGCCAGACTCGATCTCACTGCTGTCCAGAATAATGTCCTTGACAAACAATAACGAGTAAATTCCCTCCCTTTCAAGGGGATGTCGTCGGGGTTTCGCAAAGCATGCTTTGTGCCGACAGAATCTTAGCCGCCTGCAAGCGGCGCAGTGGACGGCTTAGGGTGGGGATGGGTTTCGGTCGATTGGCTGTACATGATTTTGCTACAGAAACCCATCCCCATCCCAACCATTCCACCGCGCCGCTTGCAAGCGGCTTAGATATTTGTGGCACAAAGCTTCGCTTTGCGAATTCCCACAAATCTCCCCTTGAAGGGGAAGGAGCTTCAAGCATGATCGCTGGCAAAAATTATTCAATTGCAGAATTAAGTCTTCGACGTAGAAGAATCGCCGCGACGCTGTTCGTACTTGACTCTCCAAATGAGTCAAGATAATTATTCCGGGCAGCAGTGAGACTCGATCTGGCATCCAGTATCGTTAAGCCGTGAAGTACGTTTAAGCGCGTCCGCTGACAGAAGTCCCACTCATCTCCGCCCTACCCCGCACAAACCTCCCACAAACACTGCCGCAACCACCGATGCCCAGGATCAGCATCCATACGCGGGTGCCATAACATAGAGACAGTAATCTCCAGCGCAAGAAATGGCAGCTCAAAACTATGCATGCCCGCCCGCAAATTGCCCGTGTGTCGCTCAGGCACAGTAGCAATCAAATCAGAAGCCCGCGCCAAGGCCAGCGCCGCAGAAAAGCCTCCCACGGTAGTCAGCACATCGCGCTCCAGTCCATACGGCTTCAATGCATCCGCCATCGGCCCTTTGCTCTGCGTGCGGCGAGCCACCAGCACATGCTGGCCAGATGCATACACGGCTGGCGTCATCACAAGCTGACTCAAAGGATGCCCCATGCGCATGACACCAATAAAACGATCACGGAACAAGGCGCGGGTACGTACTTCAGGGCTGATGGAATCGCCGACCACGCCGGTTTCCAGATCGACTGTGCCATCACGCAAGAGCGCGCTGTCCTTGTTGAGCTTGGGCATGAAAGTCAGGCGCACACCTGGCGCGTCTGCACTTACGCGTGCGATCAGGGCGGGGCCAAAGTTTTCGACAAAGCCATCGCTGGTGCGCAGGGTAAAAGTCTGCGTCAATTTCGCAAGATCAAGCTCAGCTACCGGGCGCAATGCCGCCTGCGCATCCTGCACCAGTTGACAGACCTGTTCACGCAATTCCAGCGCCCTGGGTGTGGGCACCAGGCCGCGCCCTGCCCTGACCAGCAAAGGGTCACCCGTGGTCTCGCGCAGGCGTGCCAGCGCGCGGCTCATGGCAGATGGACTTAGCCGCAGCCTGGCAGCAGCACGCGCCACGCTGCCTTCGGCAAGTACGGCATCGAGGGTAATCAACAGGTTCAGGTCGGGGATAGACATGCATTTATTCTAACGCCCTTTGAAGTGATATGGCGTCATACGCATGAATAAAGTGCAAACCGTGCGTCTTCCGCCATATATGACAAAAGCCTATGATCAGGTATCGCCACCCACGCAAGCAAAAAATGAAAGCCATACCAGAATCCATCCCTGCGACTGCCACGAGCCAAACAGGCAGCCAGCAAATATCAGCCTCTGCCCGCTGGATACTCGCCAGCCTGTCGCTGTCCATGCTGCTGTCTTCACTGGGCACCAGTATCGCCAATGTAGGATTACCAAGCCTTACCCACGTATTCAATGCCTCATTCCAGCAAGTACAATGGGTAGTCGTTGCCTACCTGCTCGCCATCACCACCCTCATCGTCAGCGTGGGGCGCCTGGGCGACATGATGGGGCGCAAACGCCTGTTACTGGCCGGCATTGCCCTGTTCACGGTAGCTTCTGCCCTGTGCGGCGCAGCACCCACATTGAATATGCTGATCGCTGCCCGCGCCCTGCAAGGCCTGGGTGCTGCCATCATGATGGCGCTAACAATGGCCTTTGTCAGTGAAACCGTCAGCAAAGAAAAAACCGGCAGCGCCATGGGTTTACTGGGCACCATGTCTGCCGTTGGTACTGCGCTTGGCCCTTCGCTGGGCGGCTTACTGATTGCAGGTATCGACTGGCGCGCCATCTTCCTGATCAATCTGCCGCTGGGCATCCTGAGTTTTTTTCTGGCACGACGTTACCTGCCGCAAGACCAGCAAGCCAGCAACAAAGCCGATAACAAAGCCAATAACAAAGCCAGCGCGCGCTTTGACCACATAGGCACGCTCTTGCTGGTCCTGACCCTGGCCGCCTACGCCCTCGCCATGACCCTGGGCCGCGGCCATTTTGGAGTGCTCAACCTGGCACTGTTGCTGGCAGCCATTCTTGGTGCCGCCCTGTTCATGCTGGTAGAAACCAAAGTCGCATCACCACTAATACGCCCCGCCCTGTTCCGCGACATCACACTCAGCACCAGCCTGGCCATGAATACCCTGGTCGCCACCGTCATGATGGCCACGCTGGTGGTCGGCCCCTTCTACCTGTCACGCTCACTGGCACTCAGCGATGCCATGGTCGGCCTGCTCATGTCCATCGGGCCTGTCATCTCTGCCTGCAGCGGTGTCGTCGCAGGCCGCATTGTAGATCGCATGGGTGCACCAGCCACAGTCACCACCGGGCTCGTCGCCATGGTCACAGGTGCATTCGCCCTCGCCCTGCTGCCCGCTAACCTAGGAATCACCGGCTACATCATCGCCATAGCCATCCTCACACCCGGCTACCAGCTTTTCCAGGCGGCCAACAACACCGCCGTCATGCAAGACATTGCCCCCAACCAGCGCGGCCTTGTCTCCGGCATGCTCAACCTCTCCCGCAACCTTGGCCTGATCACCGGCGCAACGTTGATGGGGGCAGTATTCGCCTGGGCATCAGGCAGCATGGATATTCGGACTGCATCTCCCGTCGCCATTGCCTACGGCATGCGCATCAGTTTTTTGGTGGCGAGTTTTATGCTGCTCCTTGCACTGGGTTTGGCTGCGACCGGGCCATTGATAAGTAAACGAGGTGAGCACGGCTGCGATGTGTGAGAGATGCCCCTGCTCCCAAACAGATTTCATCAACAAGAAAAATTTATCCTGCTTGCGCACATCCCTACAAATGAATAAAACGCTCTTCTGCCAGCCTGGACCGAATGTTAAGTTTTCATTCGGGCGTGCACAGAAGCAACAATCTCTGGAACAATACGACAATGCTCACTACACTGACTCGAAGTCAAGTTACAAAGAAAGGTCGTCATGCAAAAAACAGTCAAGGCAAGACGACAACTTCTCATCGGCGCAAGCCTGTTATTGATGCTGGCAGATTGCAATGTAGCCATTGCCAGTGGCCTGCTCTATCAATTACCGCTGCAATGGAAAACCGAAAAAACACAAGCAGTCAAGCTTGCCACGTATAGTGGCAAGCCCATGGTGCTGGCGATGGCCTACGGTGCGTGCAAGCGGATTTGCTCAACGACGATTTTCCGCATGGAGCAAATCCAGAACATCCTGGATCAGCGTCATGTCGATGCGAATTTTATTGTGGTGGGATTGGATCCAAAATCAGACAAGCCAGAAGACTGGCAAGACTTCAGACAGATGCGCAAGCTGCAACGCAGTAACTGGTCGTTCTTATCGGGCAACCCCGCTGATACCAAATCCCTGGCCGGGAATCTGGGGATCAACTACTGGATCTACCACGACCACGTCATTCATGATTTCATGATTACGCTATTGGACAAAGACGGCAATGTCATCCGCAACATGACAAATGCTGGCGGTAACCTTGAAGAGTTTGTACAAGGACTACCAGCCAGCAAATGAAACAGAGCAGGCAGAAAAAGACAGGCGTCAACCAAGTTTAAATCGTTGCACCTCATGGACCAGCTCAACGGCAAGATCACGCAGGTTCTCTGACGTAGCCGATGTCTGCTCGATCAAAGCGGCATTTTCCTGGGTCATGCTATCAAGTTCCTGCACAGCACGCTCGACTTCTTTCACCCCCAGAGATTGCTCATGCGCACCGGCACTGATATCGCCAAGCAAATGACTGATTCCCTCGGCCGATTGAACAATTTGCTCCATGGTCACGCCAGCATTTTGCACCGTAGTGTTACCGGCCTCAACCTTATCGACGCTCTCTCCAATCAACTGCTTGATTTCTTTCGCAGCTTCTGCAGAACGGTGTGCCAGTGAGCGCACTTCCGACGCCACCACAGCAAAACCGCGGCCAGCTTCGCCCGCACGCGCTGCTTCCACAGCAGCATTCAATGCCAGGATATTGGTCTGGAAGGCAATGCCGTCAATCACGCTAATAATGTCGCCTATCCTGTGAGAAGACTGACGTATATCTTCCATAGTCTCCATCATCTCGGTGATCACCGCGCCGCCCTTGGTCGCCAGACTGGCATTTTCTTTGGCGAGCCTGGTAGCCTGCTGCGCATTATCAGCTGTAGATTGCACCGTCGTGGAAATTTGCACCATGGACGATGCCGTGGTCTGCAATCTTTGCAAGGTCACCCCAGTGCGCTCTTCCATATCTGCGGCCCCAGCAGAGACTTCTATACTACTTGCCTCGATTTGTCCGGAACTATTGCGCATCAAGCCAACTATGTTTCCTATTGCTGTCTGCATCTCCATCATGGTTTGCATCAGTGCCGTGGTCTCGTCTGCACCTTTAGGTGTGAGCTTGATAGACAAATCACCGCCAGCCATAAAGCGCATGTGCTCACCAACATGGAACATGCCCGAATTCATTGCACGATAGAAACAAACGAACATGTAAGCAGCAACCAGGATAAAGAACACCACCAGGGCAATGCCAGAATACAACTCGGTTTTGAAGCGAGTGATTCGGTTGTTGAGGAATTGGTCGAGGTAATCAACTGCCGTACCTTGTATGGCTTCCAGGCCATTGATGACTTTTGCCCCTAACGCATCTATTTTGTTTGCCGCTTCAGGCCCGCCCTTACCAACATCGTCACTGGCAGTATCACGTAATTTTTTGATATCCTTGAGGGATTCATCTATGCTGAGCTTGTCTTTTAATTCCGGGTGTTCGCCAATGACTTTGGCCAGGTCGGCCTGGACCACGCCTTCAAGATAATCAATCAGACCCTCTTCCTGCGACAGCTCTTGTGCTGCTATTTCAACGTCCTTGCCCGATCTTGCAACAGATGCCGCCAGCACCCGCATTTTGGCAGTCGCTTCAAGCAACGCCGGCATGGTATTGACACTTGCATCCATCAAATAATAAGTATCGATCTCGGGGTCCAGAGTCAGTCCGCTGCCGTCAGACACTTCAGAGAGCAGTTTCCCCATCAGACTATTGAATTTTGTGTGCGTGGCAAAAACCTTGAACAGGCCGTCACTAGCGGGTGCCGCCGCCTTATACGCTGTCAATGCGGCTTCCAAATCATCGTCAGTTTTAAATTCGGCACCCCACTTTCTATCCTGTTCTTGCATGAGAATAAATTGCGCTTCCAGCTTGGCTTTTACCTCTTTCAGTTCTGCTGGGGTCTTACCTTCACTTTGCTCCTGCATGGTAAACCGGCGGTACTGTCTGCTCAGCCTCACAGCAGGCAATACTTGCTTTGCGTACTCAAGGCCCCGTACTTCTTTTTGTGTAACGGCTATTCCTTCCCACTTTGATTGCACAAATGAATAGCCGAGCACAAAAATGGGCACCAGAAACGCCACAGAAATCAGGACAGACTTCGTCCTGAACAGCAAGTTCCTAAATAAAGTAACACCAGGACGTAAAAACCAAGGTTGACTGGACGGGGGATTTTTCATGTTTGGATCGCTATAAAATCAAGACCAAGATCAGTAAGGCAACACCCCCGGGCTATCATGCAGAAAATGCCGGGGGTGTTATTGTCATCAGTACTTCTGTATCAGCTTCACATCTTCCGGCGGTTTGCTCGTCACGTAGCCTATTGCACCCGGCGTTGACTTCACGGCAGCGATCACTTCAGCATCACCCGACTTAACCGCAGGGGGGTTCAAACCGTCTCGAAACCCTTTTTTGGCCCAGATTGATGCATATTTGGCTGACTCAACTTTGACGACTTTTTCAAGAAAGTCTTTTTGTGCAGCTGAATTATCCAGAGGGACAATTTTTGTGCCGCCCTCAACCTGCTTGTCACCAACAAAAACATCACGAATATCCGCCCCGGCGACACCCAGGCCTTTATGACCTATCACATAAATATCAGCGGCAACACACGGCATTGCAAGCGCCAGACCAGAAATCGCACCCAAGGTAAATTTAAGAAATGTCATTTTCATCTCCTTAGAAGCGAACAGAGAACTGGAGGCGCGTTTCATTGTATTTAAATTCGCTACCATTGACTTGTTTCTCGTTGGTCTGACCTAATTCAAATTTCAATGCAGAAATCGGCGACAAGTTGTAGCGCAATCCCAGGATTTGGCGGTTGTAGGAGCGGCCGCTCCTGAGTGCTGCAAAATAATTATCGCTTTGGTCAAGGCTTGCCTTTTCCAGTCTTGCATAGGGCTGTATCAGGTCGTTAAAACGATAGCCCGCATGCAAGAAACCAGCCCAGCTATTGTGGGTGCCAGTGTTGCCAGACAAATCCTTGTTCCTGAACTTGTAGTACTCACTGATGATTTCCCAGTCATCGGTATCAAAAACAAGGAAGCCACCCAACATATTGAGCTCGGTTTTATTCGCTGTCCCTTCTTGATTAACCTGCTGAGTCAGCGCGTGCATACCCACGGTCAAACCGTCGAGACTGCCAGAAAACCGGTAGCGCACGTTGGCAGCCAGCCCTTTGTTGGAATTATCATCCTTGCCAGCGTTATAGTCGATCACCTGGTCACCGGCCTCACCAACAATGCGGCTGCCGTTGGCCACAGCAAAATCATATTCCAGACGTCCGCCCTGAACCTTGGTAGCGCCGCTCGCCATCAAACCAACCGAGTGTGCGGGTAAAATACCGCCCTGGTCTTCAAAGGCGACCATCTTGGGTCTTAAGATCGATGGTTGCAATTGCGCGCCGTGGTGAAATGCAGTGTTCCAGTAACCGTAAGGCGTATGCACGCGGCCAGCCCACAAGGTCAGCGCATCACTGAAGGTATAACCGATTTGCAAGCGCTCAAGGTCTGTCGCTACTGACTCGCCTTTTTCATTGAACTCGAAGGTCAGCTCGAACAAGGATTTAATCCTGTCGCCAAATTCGGGCGTAAGATACAAATCAAGATTGCCAAGTGCGAAACCAGATTTTCTCCCATCGATCACTTTGGAGGTGTGCACATAACCCACATCAGCAAAGCCGTGCAGAGGCAAGCCCAGTTCCCGTTTTTTTGCACTCAGCTCAGATACCTGAACCAGGTTTCTCTCCAACTGATCAATACGGGCAACTTGCTGCTGGCTCGTTTCCGTTGCGAGTTTGACAGACTCATTCATTTTGGCGCGCGACTCAGCATCACCTTCTGATACCTTGGCTGCAATCGTTTTCTGTGCTTCAAGCTGATCAACTCGTTGGCTTAATTTATCGATCACAGCCAGGCTACGCTCCAGCTTTTTCTCCAGCTCTGCAATTCTTTCTTTATCCGACTGCGCCGCATAAGCAGGCAAGGAGAAAATGAGTGCGATCGCAACCGCCAATTTAAGCGGCCTGGTTTTTATAACATGCTGAACAAGCATACTCCCCCCCTTTTATTATTCGAAATTTAACGAGATGCCAAGATGTAAAAAAAGCCGGAGTCTGTCCCAAAAGGGATACGACCTGCGGCCCAATAACGCCTGACATGATGATGCCTAGTTTGTTGACCCTGCGCAAAAAAGTACAGAAAGAAATTGATACATGGCAAGAAAATTACAATCGTTTGCAAACAGAATTGAACTTTTCGCCGTATTCGCAACAGCTTAAAAAAATAACAATTTCGTGGCTATCCGCGACAAAAAAACATGAAGAAATACAAGGCGAAGCAATAGAAAAGAAAAGAGCGGCGAAGCCTTCCAGCATTTAGACAAAGTGCGGTAAATCAAATATTGAACCAATGCTCCTAACCAGAACCACTTGCAGCATAGTATCTTTTCTTTTTTAAATAAAGTGTCTTAAAAGCAATTTATATGCACAATCAACCAAATATATAACTTGTCAGAAATAAACTGACACGCCCCTCTGCAATTTCTTGCTGCCCCCCCATAAAGTGGAGGCACCAAACTTGTAGAGCAACGTCCATGTGCGCCGATCCAGCCGTCAAGTTTTTCGACGTTACCGACAACGCACCGATGAAAAGAGACGTCGAGTCGATCACACCTGGCAGCAGTGCAATTCACGACAGCTGCTACTCCCCCGCTTTATGCAAGTCATGCTGGTCAAATGAAGCATGACCGCAATTCCAGCAACACCTACAGGACCATCGTCATTAACTTGTCACAAGGCAACTTTACAATGCCAGCCACTGTGGGTGGCTAGTGCCTTTAACTTCCGCCCCAAAACAGTTCCGCTACCCATCTCCACCTGGCGCAAATGTGCCTGGTGTGTCTCCGAACCTGTGACAGGAAAGACCATGAATTTTCGTTTATTAAATGAGCGCAAGGCTGCAAGGCAATTGCTTTCATTATGTTTGCCACTGGCTTTGGTCGCCTGCGGCAACAGCAAGGATGCAGCAGCACCCACACCAGAACCCGTGGCCGAAACGCCTGCAGTGGCCGTCATGTCTGACGTGCATTTTGAAAACGTCTATGGTGATCTCAAAAATGCCAAATTCTCAGGCATACCGACTGGTGACGGCAAATTTGCCACCATACGTACCATGTATGCGCAACTGACTTCCACCCGCCTGTTCAATGAAAACTACTTTGCCTTTCGTGGTGCGCTGGACGATGCCTATGCACGCGGCATCAGGCTGGTGGCATTGTCAGGCGATTATTCTGACGATGCACAACCCGTCAACATCGATGGCATTGCCGCCATCTTGAAAGAATACCAGGCCAAAGGCATGCGCTTCTTTATCGCGCCCGGCAATCACGATCCTAACGAACCTTATGACGATGACGAAGCTGGCAAAAACGATTTCCTGACGGCAGAAGGCAAAGAACAAAAAGTTTATGCAGTCAATTATTCCGGCTGCAAATCACAGGACGCCACTGTCGCCTGCACCAACCAGCTCATGGAACTCGGCTACGAAAAGCTGATCGCCCAACTGGGTGAATTTGGCTACATGCCCAACAAGGCCGACGTGTATTGGGAAACCCCGTTTTCCAGCTATGCCAATGCTACCTACACCTATGACGCAGCACTCAGCAGTGCCGACGTAAAAAACCGCCAGTTTGAAATTTGCGCAGAAGGCGAAGGCGGCAGCTACAAGGCCGAAGGCGAAAAGAATCTGGGCAAGGCATTTACCAAATGCACCAACATCATCGATTCCAGCTATCTGGTAGAACCTGTCAAGGGTGTCTGGCTGCTCTCGATTGACGCCAATGTCCACATCCCTAACAGCGCATTTGACCCTGTCAACGCCAAGGCATTCAAAGGCTTTGATGGCGCTGGCAATGCGGGCTGGAACAAAGTGCTGACGCATAAAAAACATTTGCTGGCATGGATCAAGACTGTCACTGCCCGCGCCAAGTCTCAGGGCAAGCGCCTGATTGCTTTCTCGCATTATCCGACCATGGATTTTTACGCCAACCAGACTGATACCATGAAGGCCGTCTTCAAGTCCGGCGCCTTCCAGGTAGCACGTGTGCCTGATCAGGCAACCACCACCGCCCTCGCAGCCACAGGCATGCAATTGCACATGGGCGGTCACATGCACTTCAATGGCACAAATGATTACAAGGACGCATCTGGCAATTACTTCGTCAACGTGCAGTCACCCTCACTGGCCGTATTTGGTGCCGCCTACAAGATCGTCAAATACAAGGACCAGGATACTGTCGATATCGAAACCGTGTCCCTCAACAACGTGGCACGCTATAACGAACTCTTCAAGTATTACCAGACCGAGTACGACTACCTGCAAAACAGCAGCCTCGCCGCTGATGTGAGCAAACGCTGGAGCAAAGACATCCTCGCCACCAAATCCTATGGCGAATTTACCCGCTTCTATTTTGGTGAACTGTCACGCCTGCGCTTCATGGATGAATACTGGCCCTGCGAAATGAAAGAAGCCGCCACCAGCCTCGACGCCAAACAGATGCTGATCCTGTCGCAATTGCAAACCCAGGTCACGTTCGCACAATTGAAAGACATCCCCGGCGTTTTGCCTTTGACGGCCACCTGCATGTCTAAAGGCAATAGCGGTACCAACAGCGGCGCGCCTGTCTCCGCCAGCCAATTGACTGCCGACTGGACAGTAGCCACCAACAAGGCCACGCAACTCGCCACTGCTGCCGGTTATAAGCTGGATGATTTCGCCAAGATCAGCGCTTATGAATTCTATGGCGACTTCCACCGCACCGTCTATGCCGGCGAACTCGCCTTGCGTGACATGGGCACCGACCGGGTCAAGCAATACAAGGTTCTGATGAACGCCTTCCCAGCCAACCCGGCTGCCATCAGCATGCTGGATGGAAAACCCTCAGACCAGAATACGGTCAATGTGGTTTTCCAAAACCAGTTCAAGCAAGTATTCAGCATCCTCAAAGGACTGGGTTCAGGCAAACCCAGCGACCGCTTCACCATCAATTTCAAGAACCAGACGCTGACGAATACGAACACCAGCTCTGCAAGTTTTAACTAAGTCGCTTGTTCATCCCGTTTGCCCTTGGGCAAGCGGGATGAATTTTTATGATTCGCAAATTTGCCATTCCTCAGAAATACAGCGGCCGACCAATATGCTATAGATGGCGGCTTGTATTTTCGCCTAAGAGAAATGCAACTTACTATCTAGATACACTTTGATAAAGTGAAGAAACTTCTTTCACGAATGCGTCTAAAGATTATTAATATTAGTGCAATTACGTAGCGGCAATCACACTTTTACTATTAAGCTCCAAAGTCGCAATTAGTGGCATATGGTCACTGAGTTGCAACCAGTCCTCTGGATATCCGATCTCCACATCCAGTACGGTCCAAAGAGATCCACAAAACACATAATCGATATGATGCGATTTGTCTAGTTTGCGTTGCATATAAAACGTAGGTTTTTGTTCTTGCCCTTGCGCTTCCCAAAAATGTTCGTGGTAAGCACTTCTTAAGCCAGTATCCGCTAAATCGTTAACTACATCCGTGTGATTCCACCAGCGGTCCCACACATCCCATTTCGCATTGCTGTTGAGATCACCGACTAGCATCGCTCCTGGATGGCGTAAAAATTCTCTATTTGACTGCAAAAATTTCCAGACCTGTCCAATATAGCCAAATGTAGGGGAATTGGCTTGCTTAGTCCATGTTGCTAGCAACGGCCACTTATCGTCAATCAGTAGAGGCAAAAATAATTCCAACGGGTCAAGGAAAAGGGGCACTCGATTAAGCACAAGGCCGTTGCGAGCAAAAACACCAAGGCCCCTGTTTTTGTTTAATCCTGTCCAATGGTAAACTCCAGCCCAATCTTGATAGACCCCATCTGAAGACATTGATGGGTCCTCGCACTCCTGAATAATCAACAAATCAGCACCTAAATCGGCAATTGTTGACCATTTTTTCCGAAACGCGCCGTTGCAATTCCAAGTAAGTACTTTAATCATGCGCTTTCACTATACCCCGATAACTTCGGTCATTGTCAATTGAGGCGACTGGAGTGCTTGAGTATATTTTCGAATACGCCGCATTAAGCTCACCTCAAAATCCCTATTGACTCCCGGCGGCATCCTCCAGCAAAGTCATGCTTTTTGCGACCTTGCCTTTCTTTGAACTCAATATGACTTTACGATCACGTTTCTCATCATATTGATAGCTTTCGCTGATTTGCTGGCCAGTCAGCAAGTTGGTACTGACGGTAGAACCCTTGCCCACCATGCCATCTGCCTCTTCTTCATCTATACCTATCATTTGCAAACGCTGGCTGGCAGCATCCAGGCGAAAGCGCCAGGTATAGACTGAGTATTCACGCGAACCGCTGTACTGGCTAACGACCAGCACGCCGTTTTTAACCGCGACATTGACACCATCCTTGACGCCACCACAACCTTGGCATTGCAAAAGTTTGTCATTGCTGCCCAATAAACTGTATCCCTTGCCCGCACCCGCCAGCAAGACGATCAGGCCACGCTGCCGGTCATAAGCCTCAGCGGTGCCCTTGCCCTCCACCACCACGGCAGCAATATCGGCCAGGCCATCGCCATTGAGGTCACCACTGACCTGGTTTTCCACCGTCCATCCAGATGGCACAAAATCACGCAGTGCCTGCGCCGTTGCTGGCAGTTTTTTGCCAAAGGGTGGGCTTTGTTGCGCCTGGCTGCTGTTATGCAGCACGACGCCCAGTAACAGGGTTGCGAATTGGATAGAGTTAGTAGAGGTAGCAAGCTTCATGGATTTTTGATCTTTCAAATACGATGGATAAGTGCGGATGCTGCCCAGTGACGTTGCCATTCACAGGGTAGACCAAGATATGATACTTGATTTGTTACTCGCAACCCCCTTGCCCCGGCATACAAAGATTTCATTTCCAATGTGCGGTAGCACGCAGAAACAAAGACTGCTTTCGCCTACACTGAAGCCAGTGACAAGATAAACTGCTGGCTTGTGGCAATATTCCAACTGCCCTATGCCTCCATGTACAGCATCTTTACCATCTCAATGAGGTCATGCCATGAAACACGGTCAAACAAAAATCAACGCTCTCCATAGCCAGCACAAAGGATCACGCATGCACACCGCAAAAAAAACAGCAGGCTTGATTGCCGGCATTATTTCCTCACTTCTGTTCATTAATGTGAGCGTGGCAGCAGATCGCCAGGATACCAGCGCGAGCGCACGTTACGAACATGAGAAAAATCTCTGCCTCAACGGCCAATCCAATCAATCAAAAGACACCTGCCTGCGCGAAGCCGGTGCAGCAAGGCAACAAGCCAAATCAGACAGCCTCACCACAGCAAGCGAAGACCAACTCCAGCGCAACCGCGAACTCCGCTGCAACGCCCTCCCACCAGCAGATCGTGAATATTGCCTGCAACGCATGCGCGGTGAGGGAACACAATCCGGCAGCGCCCAAAGCGGCGGCATCTCGCGTGAACTGGTTGTGCCGGTCAAGCCTGGGCAATAAGACTTTAGCTAAGGTTTAAAGGAAATAGTAAAAAAACCTGGACCTGTTTGCCTTTGGTAAACGGGTCCAGGTTTTTTGCTTTTATACGGAGAATTCAATCGAATACAGTGGTCGCTATCTTTTTTCGACGTATTTGCAGTGAATCGCCAAAAGTACAATTACCCAAAGTCAATCATATTTGCGGGGCCCGTATTTTTCAGCGCATGATATGCGGGCGATTTCGGTACATTCATTGCGCCTGTGCTTGCTGATCGTAGCAATTTATTATTTTATTTGCTATATTCTGATTTCAATTGGCATTCTCTCAATCACAGATGAAGCGACATGAATGCATATAGAGACGGTTAATCTACGGCAAGTTTCAATTCGTTCATGGAGAATGTATGACCGCAACTAAATCTACAATCAGCGTCGTCAATAACAGTCATGCTCTGGATAATGGTTTTTACATTTTCCAACAAACTCCGCCTGGTGCAAGAAATACATTTTCGTCGAATATTTTCGAACAATTTCATAAAGCTCCCGTTCCGGATTTAAAGGATGGTCGTCTGAATTGGAATATCGATTACGCTACAAATCTGTCACCAACGGATGGAAAGTTGCCAAGACAACCTGGTCCAGATATCTTGACCATTGATACAGAGGCGTACAAATTGCTGATCGATACGGAATTGGGCAAGCCTTAGCCATCGACGCGAATTTACTTGTGAGTATTTGCACTTGGTACTGATAGAAATATGGACCACGCGTAGGTAAAAATTCAATCGAAAACACGGTCCGTATCATCATTAAAACTGCAGAGAGAGCCACAGCATCAAAGCTTGCAGGCATTTTAGCCGAGGGAGCTAATAGATGAAAAAATTAATCAGCGAGACCTGAGATTAAGTGCATTAATGATAGTCTATACGGCGCTAGTAATAATATAAACCACACCATGTATATCGTCGCTCAACCAGTCAATAGCCATACCTGCTCAAGCATGGTTCATAAATTTCCTGTCGATATTGAAATTAAAACAGATATCCCGATTGAGATAACCTATCCTGTCGACGTCACAGGGGCTTTGCTCACAAAGGCTGGGGATGATGACGCTTCATTTGGATGCGTGATGAATGTCACGCCAGGAAAGCGCTCTTCAATTACTTTGACACCCACAAAATAGGTGCACATTCAAATCAACGTTTTTGACGTATGACAATGACTTTATCGATTTTGTACCTGGCGAATATCAATGCGATATAAAACTGTTGGTCTTTGAAAAGCAAAAAGACAAAAACCAAATTCTTGAACTGCGGGAGAGTTTGTTGTAGTTGTATCTTGATCTTTTTCGATAGCCAGCGCAGGGGCCATGAGCATTGCTAATAGGCAGGCAGGACTCAAGCCTTGTATAAACGTCTGCTTGAAACACAGGCGCTGCACTCGTTTCCCGCGATAAGCATCACGCAAAAAGTATTGCGCAAAAAAGCAGCGCTTAAAAAGTAGATGAGCAAAGCCAGTGCCCTGCTCAAGAGCGCGACTCACGCGAAAGTTAAATAATGTAAAATGGCAATCATATTTGAATTTCCCTGCTTAGCCGTACATGCAGGGCATCAAACAATGTGACCATATTTCATTATTGTGAACCATGAAAATTTCTGCTGTCCTGACGTTTTATTTTTGCGCACTCAGCGCTGTCCATGCCCAGGAGTTATGGCAAGGTCCGATTGAACTGGGCAAGAGCGCCCAGACTGGATTTGAAAAATACAAGGAACATAAAACCAAGAAAGCGTTTGCCGTGGCGCCAGACGGCGCCTGGGGCGTAGCTTATGGCATGAGTAACGACATCCTGGCCGTGCGCTCAGCCCTGTCGAATTGCCAGCGACGCAGCAAGGTCAACTGCAATCTCTATGACCTTGATGATCAGGCCTTCCAGGACAAGTATGCACTTTTTCTGACAGAGTCTGAGCGTGCAATAAAAAATCTCAAGGTCCAGAATGGTTATCAGGATTTTGAAAATGCCGACTGGTTTTTACCCCCGGTGAAGCATTTGCGCCCTGGTAGTGAAGGCTTCCACTATGCCACACCTGCCAGCATAGAAGGCATAAAGAATATCAGCACTCCCGAGCTGGCAGAAAAACTGGCTAAAAAACAGATCAGCGTGATTGATGCGCTGGGTATAGACAATAGCGGCATGACCTTGCCGTTTGCCATCTCGCTTGACGGTGCGGCCAATCTTGCAGACGACCCTGAAGCTGCCTTCAATAAAAACCTGGATGCAGATTTGCGTGCGGTCATGAAAAAAAACTTTCCGCAAAAAGAGGCTGCCATCGCGGTATTTTGTGTTTCTGAAGAATGCTGGATGAGCGTCAATACCCTGGTGCGCCTCAAGGGCATGGGCTACTCCAACCTGTACTGGTATCGCGGCGGCATCGCTGCATGGCAAGCAGCAAAATTGCCAGTGGTGAAGGCAGTACCGCTATTGACCGTGTTGCGCTAGGACCTCAGCAACGCCAAAAAAAGCCAGGGCCATCTGATGACGGCCCTGTTTATTTTACGGTAGCTGCGCAGTGATGATGGCTGCTCATTGATGGTGGCTGCGCAATGAATACATCGCCCCTATTGCAACCAGGACTTCAAAGGCTGCTGCGCATAAGCCTGCATTTTCTCGCCAACAAAAATCTGTGGTGACGAGGGATCAAATTTCGCTTTCTTCTCGCGCTCAGTCACCAGCTCTTTGGTATGTTCAAACACTTGCATCAGGTTTTGACCTGAATCGAGTTTGCTGCCAAACAGGGCATCGACAAAAAAGGTATTGTTTGCCAGCGGCTGGCAGCCATAAGACACCTTGTCTTGTGCCGACGCAGTCACGATAATGCGGTTCGGTGCTTTCAATTGCGAGATCAGGGAACCCGAATAGCAGGAAGAAATAATCAGCACCGTCGGGAATTTTTCCAGAGGTGCCAGTGCCGTTTTGAGATAGCGCGTCCAAATGGGTGCCGTGGGTTTATTGCCTATTTCAACAGCGACCAGATCGGTATAGCCATGGCTGCTGAGCAGAATAGTTACCACATCCCCTTCCCTGGCCTGGCTGGCAATATCCCTGGCCGTCTGGTCCAGGCTGCCGAGGTGGGCAAAAGGGGCATCAAGCTTGTCCGGATGCGGGTCATTATTGAAGCTATAGCTGATCAGTTCAGGATTGATTTCTTCCAGCCTTTGTTTGGCCAGTTGCACATCACCCAAAAATGCCTTGGAGCCTGAATGTAAACCAAATCCGGCGTACCAGACACGGTGATGGTCTATGTTTTTCGCCTTCTCCTGATTACTGAGCCTTTGCTGCGCCATCAATTGATCACTCATCTCACGCGCCTTGTTCTGGCCAGGGTTTAGATAAGTAATAGCCGGCTTGGTTGCACAAGCAGACAACAGCGTCAGCAGACCAGCCATCCACAGGGAAGAGGAAAGTTTCTTCATTTATTTCTGCACACTTCTTTAAGCGATAAAGCTGGCTATCATAACATTTGTTAAAAAATGTGTCATGCTCAAGTGCAGGGGTTAAAACGGCGAAGCTTGCGCTCACACTGGCTAGCCGGTCGCAATCGACATCTTAAGCATATCAATCAACGCCAGGCTAATCCTATGAAACGCTACTATCCCAGGGCACACCAGGGCTTCTTCTTCATCGCCTGACAATAATCACTGTAATCACTGTTTCGCTGGCAGACCAAAACCATCCGGCAGGCGGGCAATGATCTGACCTGTCGCTGGAGAATAGAAAATCACGCCTTCGATAGCTGTGCTTAAATATTTCTTCTGGCGATAGCTCTCTTTTGGATTATCCCTGGTTGGCTCTGAGTGATAAAAGTCGTAGATGAGATAAGGCTGGGTGACCTTGGCGATGACCAGTGCTTTTATCGCTGGCAGCTCTTTTGCTGCAATGGCGCTTGGCATGCTGACGCGGCCAACGGGTATCAAGTCCCTGTAATAACCGACTTCACGCTTGAAGTCGAGAAATGGGATAGTGGGTGACGCCAGGCCAAATACTGTCGTCGAGGTCTCTTCAACATTGACCGTTGCGCCATAGGCATTGCTTCCACGATATGTCCTGGTCTTGTCAATATTAAGATCAAAATCAAGCGCATCCAGCCTATCGACTCTTACACCTTTGATGTCATGGTTAGGTGAGCCTATACCATTAAGAGACGCATTGGTGGGGAGCATGTAAAACAGCGCATCACCAGCGTCTGCATCGTATTTGTACCTGAACCCCACAGGGAGAGAATCTGCAACAGATACCGGGAAAGCAAAAGCAAAATAATCATCAATGCCCTGCCCGCCGGGCAATTTAGCTGCATATGCCTTGGCTTTACGGTTGTCGAAATCTGCGGTGGTTTCAAACTCCCCTTTCTTGATAAGGGACATTTTCTCAAGCGCATTGATAGTCTCAATTAAATTCGCACCTTTGAAATTGGCAGGGAGTTTGTCCTTCGCCAGCATCTCGATGGAGAACTTACCAGCTTGCGCTTGTTTGGCATTTGGCGCGGCAGGCTTTGCGCTCGGTGTTGTACTTGCCACTGCAAAATTTGACAAGACTACGCTAGCTGCGATTAACAGCGTTGAGGAAATTTTCATGATCTTAAAGAATTGATGAAAGCAGTTGATAAGAAAAGTCGATAAGCACAGCGGGTGAAATTTGGCAAAAAAATGCCCTGCACAAAGTGTGCAGAGACCATAACTGTCCAACCGGGAAAAAGTATAGACCTGAGCAAACGAAGATCACAAAAATGTGCGCCCGCCTGTTGCACTGTCAAAGTCTGGATCAGGCTACAATACTACAAGAATTCTCAGGGGAAAAACCACTTCCGAGACAGCCATCATCAATAATCACAGAATTTATTATTCTGCATCAATGCCAGGGATAATGACAGAGAACTGTACGACGGGCACTGAGAACTTGTCCTGGTCTTAACGGAGCGTTTGCATGAACAATAGTACCCGCCAAATTGTTTTTATCGATGGAGTCGGCGGCAAGCGCTATATGCGCGGTACATTTGTCCGCTACTTTGAACGACGCGGCTACAATGTACTATGCTTTGATTACAAGGTATCCTCCCAATCCCTGGATGAAATCAAAAAGAACCTGAGCGAATTTTTATCTGCGGTTGGTGGTCAAGGTGAATATCATGCTGTTGGCTATTCTTTTGGCGGCGTGCTTCTCAGGAGCCTGAACGAGCAACTGGAGCCGCACTTGCGGCCCAGGCGCGCAGTATTGCTGGCATCACCACTGCGCGCCATGCGCCTCGCCCGCAGATTACGTCACTGGAAAATCTATCAGATACTGACTGGCGAATGCGGCCAGTTTGCCGCTGATGAAGACAGAATGAGCAAAGTCCCCATGCTCAGCATTCCCTGCGCCCACGTCTATGGCACATGGCCCTGGCTTGGTGCTTTCTGTTTTTTCTTTGGCTTTGACTTGCCACACGATGGCATGGTTGCTGCTGATGAAGCCATTCCATCGTCACAGGCGCAGGCGATACCTGTACCGGCAAGCCATGCTTTTATCCCATCCAATTTCCATGCATTGAGCGCGATTGACCAATGGTTGAGTAGAACGGTCTAGCGTGTCGTAGCTCTTGCCATCATCATCATCATCATCATCATCATCATAAAAAGTAAGAATCAAAAGTAAGACAAGCGGATTGCTTTAATTCATGATACCCTACCCCCCTATACTATTTTAGAATCAAGCCATGTCGCATACCATCAAGGAAAAATCAAAGCTGTTGAATCGCGTCCGGCGCATACGAGGCCAGATTGAAGCTGTGGAGCGTGCCCTGGAAGCAGATACTGAATGCGCAGAAGTCTTGCATTTGCTTGCGGCCACCCGCGGTGGCTTGAATGGATTGATGGCAGAGGTCATGGAAGATCACATCCGCGAGCATGTCGCCAGCCCCGACATAGAAAGCGCGGCAGAACGATTAAAGGGTGCAGACGAACTGGTCGAAATTGTCCGTACTTATTTAAAGTGAGCGGTTAGGTTACAAGTCAATGAGCGTCAAATCACCCTGCATAGAATTATGCAAATTCGATGGCAAGTCAGGGCTGTGCACCGGATGCCTGCGCACTCTCAAGGAAGCGCGGGAGTGGAAGAAAATGACAGACCACCGCCGCCATCAGATTGTCAATGATCGCTCGCATCGCGAGAAAAAACTGACCAAACTATGACGCAGTCATTAAAAAAGGAACACGCATGTCTGGCACTGAACAACAAGATATAAAGCGCGCGGGCTTGCACCACGATCACCTCTTTGATGAAGGTAACACTACGGCAGAAAGGGGGTCGCGCTGGGTGATGTGGATCACCGCCGCGATGATGGTGGTGGAAATCGCGGCAGGCTGGTGGTTTAATTCCATGGCCTTGCTCGCCGACGGCTGGCACATGAGTTCGCACGCGTTTGCGATTGGCTTAAGTGCCTTTGCCTATTCCGCTGCACGCAAATATGCAAAAGACCCACGATTTGCCTTTGGTACCTGGAAGATAGAAATACTGGCTGGCTATACCAGTGCCATCTTCCTGCTTGGCATTGCGGTGTTGATGGCATTTGGTTCAGTCGAACGGCTATTCTCGCCGCAACCTATCCATTATCAGGATGCGGTTATCATTGCCGTCATTGGTCTGGTGGTGAACATCGTCTGCGCCTTCATCCTCGGCGACGCCCATCACCACGGTGACCACGGCCATCATCACGGTCATGACCATGCGCACCACCATGCCCATGGCAAGAACGATGATGCTCACGATGATGATCATGCCCATCATCTTGATCACCATCAGGAAAAGAAGCATCAACACAAACACCACGACCTAAATCTTAAATCTGCTTACATCCACGTCATCGCAGACGCGGCAACGTCCGTTCTGGCGATTGCTGCCCTGATCGGTGGCTGGATATATGGCTGGGCCTGGCTCGACCCTGTCATGGGGATCGTCGGTGCAGTACTGGTTGCGGTGTGGGCAAAGAACCTGATGGTAGAAACAGGCAAAGTGCTGCTTGACCGCGAGATGGATGCACCAGTGGTCAATGAGATCCGCGAAGTCATCGAAAACGATGTGGAAGATCAAAACACCAAACTGGTTGACCTGCATGTCTGGCGCGTAGGCAGGCAATCCTATTCATGCGCACTGAGCATACTGACCAGCAACGCCAGCCTCACCGCGACGCAAATACGAGAACAGCTAGCCATTCATGAAGAGATCGTGCATTCGACGATAGAAATGCATTATCGGTAAGCGGCTATAGGACGATAACACAGTCTCATTGATGAGATTGTCAGGTGCCTTGCAAGGCATGAATACTTAAGTCTGGAGTTGTCGGGACAACGTGCTCTAAAATATCCGCCAGATGCACACTCTTTCTTTGCTTTGAATTGACACCGACATTCAAATAGCAAGCCCAATTACTGCTACTGAAACATAGTCGTAGATATGGCAAAAGGGGAACATCAACAAGCATAACAAACACTGCTGCTCTACTATTTTTACGCCCAACGTTAAGTACAAGCGGACTAATATCCGTCTTTACAATAATTACTCGTTAGGTTGCAAACCGAAATTTTCTGGTACGCGGGCATAAATTTCACCAGTCCTGCCTGAATAAAAAATCACTCCAGATACAGCTGTATTCAAGTATTTTTTTTCTAGAAAACTTTCCCTTGGTCTGTCTATCGCAGGTTTCAAAGAACTGAAATGATAGATAAGGTAGGGCGAAACCACTTTAGTTACCATTAAGGCTCTTAAAGAAGGTAGCTCTTTTGCAGCGGTGGTGCCTGCCATATTCATCCGGGCAACTGAGGTCGGAAGATCGTAGTAGGAAGTATGGCGCTTAAAATAGAGATATGAAATATTTTTTGACACAATACCAAATGCGATCGAACTGATTCTTTGAATATTAATAGTCACCCCATAAGCATTGCGTCCACGGAATTTCTCATTAGATTCAATTTTTGAATAAAAATCAAAAACATCCAGATTTTTAAGTACCGAATCACTCTGAGTAACATGATCTGGTGAACCTATGCCATTTAGTTGAGGAGTAAGAGGAAGTGCAAAAAATTGCACTTCACTAGAGTCTGCGTCATAGTTGTACACCAACCCGGACGAAATATCGCGAACGGCTTTTACTGGAAAATCGAAAGCAAAATAATCTTGAAGATTTAGGCCATCTGGAAGCTTAGTCGAATATGCTGCAGACTTGCGATTTTCAAAATCAACTGTTGTTTCAAATTCGCCCTTTTTCATGAGCGAAATTTTTTCCAACGCATTGATTGTCTCCATGAGATTGGCACCCTTCATATTCAAGGGAAGCTTGTTTTTCTCCAGCATGTCAATCGAAAATTTAATGCCTTGCACTTGCTTCGATTTTGGTGAAGGCGGCGTACCTGATGCAGCAGTTGCGTTGGTCAAATGCGATAAGGCAAGGGTGGCAGCAATTAAGCCCGCTGGAAAAATTTTCATAGTTCTACATATCATAAAATTTAAATACAAAGAATCTCTGTGCAAATCAGGCGATGCAGAAAGCAATAATTTACTGCAACAACTATAATCCCTACGAAATCAATTTCAAAGTCATTTAGTTTATTTAGCTGCGAAGATTGACGATTTTTATTCGGATTGACATTAATTTCACGAGCCTTATCTTCTATCAAGTCGCCTGAACTTAATTGCCATGCGTACAAAGACCTTGCATTAACCGTACTCTACTCACTTCATCGGTAAACACTAGACATTCATGCCAATTGCGTTACTCGATAACACGCCCATAGGCGGGGTACTGGCCGGACAATATTTCCTGATCAGTCAGTTCGTCGCCGTACCAGAGTATGACTTTGTATGCACCAGCCCCGAACGCCAACTCACGAAATGCGCGGCCTTCTACCTGGGTAAAACCGCCGTCAGGATTGCCGAGTGGGTGGAAGATGATGATGGGACTCATCGCCATGGCAGAACTGGACTTGACGCGCTTAACAAAGGCCTTGATGAGTTGCTGTGCCACGGTAAAATCAGATACTAGTGAGCGAGGATGAGCAAAAGGATTAAGCACAACGGCACCGGCTTTTCCCACTATCGAAGACCGCGCCGCAGCACCAACACCCAGGATCTTTTGATCAGGTGGTGCACTGATCGCCAGTTCCGGCACTTCTGAAATGCACTCGCCAGATTTAAGATTCTTCACGCTTAAGCGATCAGGAGCAATCTGGATGTAGATATATTGTTTGAAGGAATCGAACATAGTAAATTTACTTTCAGGACTGGAGAAGAGTACCAGAGCGCAAGCAAATGCACTCCAGAGTAGAGACATTTGATCATTGAATGACGAAGCGTCAAAGCAATGTGCGCATAAAATTCAAGGCTCTTTGTATATCGTCAGGACAATATTCACTCCAGCGGGGATGAATTTCACACCATTCCAGAAAGTGCACAAGACAGTCAATCTGTTTTTGATGCAAACCCGAAAGCTGCGCTTTCGCGTCATGCTGGAATTTCAACTCCGGCCCAAGATGGTAAATCAAGAACTCTGTTTCCAGCTTGCTGTACTCTGCTTCTGGCGTCAGACAGAATTCCAGATAGTGGGGAAGTATCCATTTTAATCCGGCAGTCGATAAGCAACTCAACTCATTATGCAGATAGCGGATAACATCCCCAGTAATCTTCCGGTCTCGTTGTTCTTCCAGATAATTCCTCAAGTAAGCGCATTGTGGGCAATCACGCTGATGAACCGAGAGTGCCCCCTTGAGCGGCATAGGCACTACTTGGAATGAAGATGCAATTTCATTTAAGAGGGCAGTATTGTTCATGTTTTGTTAGAGACTGATTTGCCAGAAGATGATTTTTGCAACGCTGTAATATGCCCAACTTATGGAATACTCCTCTTTCTCACTGAACATGCTGAACAACTGACACTTATCAACTGAAAAGTTGAAACTCAAATAGTCTTTGAATTTTGAATATATATTACCCATATGAGCGAGCACACCTTGACTCGCAGCTAAAGCCGCTCCTACGGGTTAGTAGAAATCTGGGCCATATCTACACGTCACTGTAGGGATGCATCATTTTCCTGCGCCTATTCAGTTTGCAAGGAAAAACCAATAACTGAGACTCGCTCTTTTGGTTTATTTTTATTTTCAAAGAATAGATACTTAAAACCATCGATGTTAAGCTCTTTAAATAAAAATAAACCTTTATTTGAATACTCGGCCCGTTCAAAAATTCGATTTCCATTTTTAGGAATCTGATGCTGCAGTTCAGAATAGGTGCCAGAAGTCTCCAGCAGCAGTTCTTGCGGGGGAGCAGCCAGAGAAGTATCTGAGGTTGCTGGCAAATCACTATCCAGATATGCCCATTTCAAGGCTGCGACGGATGCAGCCCAATATACGCCAGTAATGAATGGAGCCAGCGGGTTATCTCTTTCCAGATTTTTATTATAATCTTGGGTGCTGACATAAAGATTTGCCCCAAGACTAAAAAACCCGCCGGAAATTGCTTCCGCATTTTCTCCAATCCTGGATAAGGCCATCCACTTTCTCAATCGTAGCGCTTCGTCCAGTTCCATCGTTTACTTTTGTGCTTTAGCCATTTAATCATTGCTGGAATGAGATGCAAGTCTGTCAGAGTAAAGTAGCCCCCGCTATCCCAGCATTCCCTTTAACACATCCCGCGAGTCAAATGCCGCCCTACGCAGACGGTCATTCACGCCTTGCCAGTCTTTGTCTTGTGGCAAGGCTTCCACCAAAATCAAATCAGCGTTGGCATGATCAAGTTCGCGCAGGCCTGCGTACAGGTCGTGGGCATAACCTACCGGGTCGGCGGGCAGGTGGCGCCATGCTTCTGCCTGGATAGCAGGATGGGCCTGGTAGCTCATGAGGGCGAGTTTTTTGTTTTTGGCGTGCAGGCGGTTGACGGTGTCGTCGAGCTCTGCAGCTTCTACCAAAATTATAGGTGTATGCGGCGCGTAATGGGCGTCCAGCGTGCCGGAAGCGCGAGGTGCGGCGGCGTCTGGGGCTGCTGGTGTAACACCCAGCACGGCAGCCATTTGAGCGACGGTGATATGGCCGGGGCGCAGCAGAACGGGGCCGTGGGTGGCGAGGCGGCTGAGATCGACGATGGTTGATTCTATGCCGACATCGCTCTGGCCGCCGTCAAGTATGTGGGCGATGAGGCCGCCGGGTTGTATCTCTTGTTCGAATTCTTCTTCCACATGCGCTGCCATGGTGGGGCTGACGTGGCCGAATTTATTGGCCGATGGTGCAGCGACACCGCCCTTGCCTGCCTTGAAGGCCCGCAAGAGTTCTTGTGCCACGGGATGCGATGGGCAGCGTATGCCTACCGTGTCCTGCCCGCCGGAGACGGCATCGGGGATATGGTCGGCGCGTTTTAAAATCAGCGTCAATGGGCCGGGCCAGAAGGCGGCGATGAGCTGGTGCGCTTCTGCCGGGATTTCCTTGGCCCAGTAGCTGATGTCCGCACCGGGGGCAACGTGGACAATCACAGGATGATTCGATGGCCTGCCCTTGGCGGCGTAGATGTTGGCAACGGCAGTGGGGTTTTCTGCATCAGCACCCAGGCCATACACGGTCTCGGTCGGGAAGGCGACCAGTTGGCCGCGTTCGAGTGCTTCTGCCGCTTCGGCAATAGCGCAAGGCGTGCTGGCGACTGGCTTCATGCCCACTCCGGTGCTGCTATGCCAAGGATGGTGCAGGCTTTGCTGAGATTGGCCTGGGCTTCTGCCATCGTCGGTGAGACGAAGGTAATGTGACCCATCTTGCGGGCACGGCGGGCTTCTGCCTTGCCGTACAGGTGCAGGTGAGCGCCAGGAATGGCCAGCACCTGATCCCACGCAGGTTCGCGCATGTTGTCGGTGTCGCCTTCATACCAGACATCACCGAGGATATTGAGCATGGCGGCTGGCGAATGCTGGCGCACATCACCTAGCGGTAGTTGCGCAAGCGCCCTGACCTGTTGCTGGAACTGACTGGTGACGCAGGCATCAATCGTGTAGTGGCCGCTATTGTGCGGGCGGGGTGCCATTTCATTGACAACCAGGCTGCCATCCTTGAGCACAAAGAATTCTATGCACAGCACACCGACATAGCCCATCTCTGCAATGATATGCAGGGCCGCAGCTTGTGCCTTGCTGGCGACATCTGCCGATACATGGGTGCTGGGGGCAATGGTGGTGAAGAGGATGCCGTCGCGGTGGACGTTTTCTGCTATTGGGTACACAACCGCTTCACCATCGACGCCACGGGCAACCAGAACGGACACTTCGTAAGCCAGTGGCAGCATTTTTTCGAGTACGCAGACCTGGCCGTTCATGCCAGCAAAGGCTGCGGCGAGTTCGGCACGGTCACGCACGCGGACCTGGCCTTTGCCGTCATAGCCCATGCGCACGGTTTTCAAGATGCCGGGCAAGAGATCATCGCTGACCTTGGCGACATCATCCTGACTGGTGATACCCCAATGCGGTGCCGGGTACACATGCGTGGTCGCGCCACAGCGGGTGAAGAAGTGTTTTTCTGCGAGACGGTCTTGCGCGATGGAGACACAGGCAGCAGCCGGGGCGACAAAGCTGGTTTGTGACAGCAGCTTTAAGCTTTCTGCTGGGACGTTTTCAAATTCTGTGGTGACGGCTTTGCTGAGCTTGGCCAGTGCCATCAGGCCAGGGTGGTTTTCATACCCAGCCTGGATATGCTGGCCTGTCACTTGTGCGGCTGGACAGCCGGCTTCAGGCTCCAGCACGGCGACCCGGTAACCCATGGCTTGTGCCGCCTGGGCAAACATGCGGCCAAGTTGGCCACCGCCCATGATGCCAAGGCAACTGGCGGGGGTGTTGGGTAACAATGGCTGGCGGGGCTGTGCGGGCTGTGAATGAGTGGTCATGGTAGTGATTTCAAACTAGGGATTGTTTGTACACAATAGTACAAATCAAATGAGGTACGGATATTTAGGTAGATAGAAATCCGGGTTGCGATATCAAGTTTCGTTAATTGGTCGTGTACGTAGATTGGGCCGTGCCGTAGGTTGGGCTACGCTTCACCAGCCCAACACTGGGCCTCAACAAACGTATACGTGATTCAAACGCCGAATGTTGGGCTGATAAGACGTAGCCCAGCGGGGCCCGGCCCAACCTACGGGATTAACCCGACTCACGGAGTTAACTCAACCTACAAAATTAATCCAACCTACAAACACACTCAAACCGGTAACACCATATCGCGTGCAACTTGCGTTTGCTTTTCGCGGAACTCGATCAACCTCGCGGCCAACGCATCATCGGTCGTCGCCAAAATCGCAATCGCGGCCAGGGCAGCGTTTGCTGCGCCAGCTTCGCCTATTGCAAAAGTCGACACCGGTATGCCTTTAGGCATTTGCACGATGGACAGTAATGAGTCTTCACCACGCAGGTATTTGGATGGCACGGGCACACCCAATACTGGCACGATGGTCTTGGCAGCGATCATGCCTGGCAGGTGGGCTGCACCGCCAGCACCGGCGATGATGGCGCGCAGGCCGCGCTCGCGGGCGGTTTCTGCATAGGTGAACATTTCATCGGGCATGCGGTGGGCCGAGACGACCTTGGCTTCAAAGCCTACGCCAAACTCCTTGAGAATGGCGACGGCGTTTTGCATGACGTCCCAGTCCGAGGATGACCCCATGACGACGCCGACGACGATTTTATTTGTAGTCATCATCAGTCCTTCAGGCTTTCGCCAGTCAGGCGTTCCAGTGCTTCACGGTATTTGGCGGCAGTTTTTTGCACGACTTCATCCGGCAAGGCTGGGGCTGGTGCGGTCTTTTTCCAGCTGGTAATAGTTTCCAGATAATCGCGCACGAACTGCTTGTCAAAAGACGGTGGCGAAATACCGGTAGCATAAGAGTCAGCAGGCCAGAAGCGGGAAGAATCGGCAGTCAGCACTTCATCCATCAAATGCAGCACGCCATTGTCATCAAGGCCAAATTCAAACTTGGTGTCGGCGATGATGATGCCGCGGGTGGCGGCGTATTCTGCGGCTTCAGTGTAGAGCTGTATGCTGATGTCGCGAATTTTGGCGGCCAGTTCTGCGCCTATGCGCTGCTCGGTTTCTGCATAGCTGATGTTTTCATCATGCTCACCCATTTCTGCCTTGGCAGCCGGGGTGAATATCGGCGCTGGCAACTTGGCTGCCTGCGGCAAGCCTGCTGGCAATTGTATACCGCAGATTGCGCCAGTCTCTTGATAATCTTTCCAGCCTGAGCCGATGATGTAGCCACGTACCACTGCTTCTACCATGATGGGCTTGAGGCGTTTGGCAACGACCGCACGGCCTTTGACTTGCGCCACTTCATCTGCTGCGACCACGGATTCTGGTGCGACACCTGTCAGGTGGTTAGGCACGATATGGCCCAGCTTTTCAAACCAGAAATTCGCCATCTGGTTCAGCACGCGGCCTTTGTCGGGTATCGGTTCATTCATGATGACATCGAATGCGGACAGGCGGTCACTCGTGACGATGAGCAGCTTGTCGTCGCCGACAGCGTAATTGTCACGTACCTTGCCACGGCCCAGCAAAGGCAGGGAATGAAGAGTGGAATTGATTTGCGTAGTCATGAGGGATTTCTTTATTTCGATCTGGATAGGGTTTACACAAAATTGTTGGTGGTGGTTTTAGCTCCTTCCCCTTCAAGGGGAAGGTTGGGATGGGGATGGGGTTCTGTCATAATTTTTTAACGGTCAATCAACCGAAACCCATCCCCACCCTAGCCCCCCCCTTGAAGGGGAGGGAATATCACGGCAAATTTACGGATGTACAAAACAATTTTGTCTAAACCCTGAACTCCCTCACTCCGGCAAACACCGGAATGAGGAAACAAACTAACTTATTTCTTAATTGACGATCTGCGCCAAAGCGCCTTTCTTGTACTGTTCTGCCACTTTTTCCAATGCCATAGGCTTGATCTTGCCTGCCTGGCCTTCGCAACCGAAAGACAGATAACGCGCCTTGCACACCAGTTTCGCTGCTTCACGCGCTGGTTTCAGGTAATCACGTGGATCAAACTTGGATGGGTTTTCAAACATGTAGCGGCGGATCGCGCCTGTCATTGCCAGACGGATATCAGTGTCGATGTTGATCTTGCGCACGCCGTTTTGGATGCCGATGACGATTTCTTCAACGGGCACGCCATAGGTTTCTTTCATGTCGCCACCGAACTGGCGGATTTCATCCAGCAGTTCTTGTGGTACGGAAGAAGAACCGTGCATCACCAAGTGTGTATTTGGAATGCGCTGGTGGATTTCCTTGATGCGGTCGATTGCCAGGATGTCGCCAGTAGGCTTCCTGGAGAATTTGTAGGCACCGTGGGAAGTACCGATGGCAATTGCCAATGCATCGCACTGGGTTTGCTTGACGAAGTCAGCGGCTTGCTGCACGTCGGTGAGCAATTGTTCGCGCGTCATTTTGCCGTCAGCACCGTGGCCGTCTTCCTTGTCGCCCATCATGGTTTCGAGAGAACCGAGCACGCCCAGTTCTGCTTCTACCGTAACGCCGATGGAGTGGGCAAACTTGACCACTTCACGCGATACTTCGACATTGTATTCATAGCTGGCGACACTCTTGCCGTCTTCTTCCAGCGAGCCGTCCATCATCACCGACGTAAAGCCGGATTTGATCGCAGCCATGCAGACTGCTGGCGACTGGCCGTGGTCCTGGTGCATGACGACGGGGATGTGCGGGTAAGCTTCTACCGCGGCTTCGATCAGATGACGCAAGAATGCTTCGCCAGCATATTTGCGGGCACCGGCCGACGCTTGCATGATGACAGGTGCGCTAACTTCATCGGCGGCCTGCATGATGGCGGTGACTTGCTCCAGGTTGTTGACGTTGAAAGCTGGCAGACCGTAACCGTTTTCGGCGGCGTGGTCCAGCAATTGACGCATGGATACGAGTGGCATAATTAACTCCAGATTGCTTTATAAAAAAATCTTTGTTCCTGCTTCGTCCGAACTACGCTGTCTCACCGACCCTGACAATTTTCATTGCATTGGTGCCACCGACCTGCCCCATGGGTTCGCCCCAGGTGACGACGATCATGTCGCCTTTATCGACGATATTATTCTCAAGCAGGATGGTTTCGGCAGACTTCAACACTACTTCACGGTCAGCAGAGTATGGCAGATTGAAAGTCTGGACATTGCGGTACAGCGCAGCCTTGCGCTGGGTCGCCACACTCGGCGTCAGTGCAAACAGGGGCACATCAACACTGTGGCGACTCATCCACAAGGCAGTAGAACCCGACTCGGTCAGGGCCACGATGGCTTTAACACCCAGGTGGTGGGCAGTGAACAGCGCACCATAGGCGATGGACTGGTCAATGCGGGTAAAGGTCATATTCAAGAAATCGGCATCGAGCTTGTTTTCCTGGAATTTTTCAGCTTCCAGACAAATCAGCGACATCGCTTCTATGGTTTCTACAGGGTATTTGCCGGAGGCAGTTTCTGCCGATGTCATGACGGCGTCAGTGCCGTCAAGCACGGCATTGGCCACGTCTGACACTTCAGCACGGGTAGGCACTGCGTTGACGATCATGGATTCCATCATCTGGGTGGCAGTAATAGCCACCTTGTTGGACGCACGCGCCATCTTGATCATGCGTTTTTGCAGGGCTGGTACGGCAGCATTGCCGACTTCTACAGCCAGATCGCCACGGGCAACCATGATGCCGTCGGAAGCATCGAGAATTTCTTGCAGCAGAGGTATGGCTTCAGCACGTTCGATCTTGGCGATCATCATGGGCTTGTGGTTGTAAGGCTCACCCGCGATATTCGAGAGTTGCCTTGCCATTTCCATGTCAGTCGCATTTTTTGGGAAAGACACGGCGACATAATCCGCCTGGATAGACATGGCAGTCTTGATGTCTTCCATGTCCTTGCCAGTCAGTGCCGGTGCTGTCAGGCCACCACCCTGGCGGTTGATGCCCTTGTTGTTGGACAGCTCGCCACCTATCTTGGTGACGGTATGGATTTCATTGCCGACAACTTTTTCGACGACGAGCACGATGAGGCCGTCATTCAACAACAGCAGATCGCCAGTTTTAACATCACGTGGCAAGGCCTTGTAATCGAGACCCACACGTTCCTGATTACCCAGGGTGCAGTCTGCATCGAGAATGAACTTGTCACCGTTGTCGAGATTGATGCGGGAATTTTCAAACTTGCCTATGCGGATTTTAGGGCCCTGCAAATCAGCCATGATGGCAATTTCGCGGCCGCACTCTGCTGCTGCCTGGCGCACCATGGTTGCCCGGTCTATATGGTCCTGCGCCTTGCCATGCGAGAAATTCAACCTCACCACATTCACCCCGGCATGGATCATACGCTTGAGCGTAGCCATGTCATTCGAAGCGGGGCCTATGGTGGCAACAATCTTGGTGGCACGTGACATCTGGTCTCCTGAAAATTAGATATTATTTTTAGCGTTGAGTTTGATGAAAACCTGAAAAACTTATTAAAACCTGAAAGCTCACTACAGAGACACAGAGGGGGCACAAAGGGTCGCAGAGAAAATATTTTTTGCAATGAAGGTCCAATGACTGGATGCTTATCTGCTTTTCTCTTGCCTTTCTCTGTGGTGTAGCGGGGAATTCGAGTGGCATGCCACTCGCCCGCGTAACGAAGACTGCTTGCAAGCAGTCTTTCCTTCCTCTGTACCTCTGTGGTTAATGGTCTTGAATTTGATCTTGACCTTGAATTTACTTTACCGCCCGTTGCAACAAAATTTCTACTGCTGGCAGGGTTTTGCCTTCCAAAAATTCCAGGAAAGCGCCGCCGCCTGTCGAGATATAGCCTACCTTGTCAGCGATGTTGTACTTGGCAATCGCGGCCAGGGTGTCGCCACCGCCAGCAATCGAGAAGCCTGCTGAATCGGCAATCGCCTGCGCCAGCACTTTTGTACCGTTGCCGAACTGGTCAAATTCAAACACGCCTACCGGGCCGTTCCAGACTATCGTGCCAGCTTTCTTGATCTGCTCTGCCAGCAATGCTGCAGTCGTTGGGCCGATGTCGAGGATCATGTCGTCGTCCTGCACATCTGCCACTGCCTTGACAGTTGCCACTGCGGTTGGTGAGAATTCTTTGGCGCACACTACATCAGTAGGGATAGGCACAGATGCACCGCGCTTGGCCATCATGTCGATGATGGCTTTGGCTTCTTCCACCAGATCAGCTTCTGCCAGTGACTTACCGATTTTGAGGCCGGATGCCAGCATGAAGGTATTCGCAATGCCGCCGCCGACGATGAGGTTATCCACCTTGTCAGCCAGTGACTTCAAAATAGTCAGTTTGCTCGATACCTTGGAACCGGCAACAATCGCCACCAGCGGGCGGGCGGGATGGCCCAGCGCCTTGCCCAGTGCATCAAGCTCGGCAGACAACAACGGACCAGCGCAGGCAACAGGGGCAAACTTGGCGATGCCATGGGTAGTTGCTTCTGCACGGTGGGCAGTGCCAAAGGCATCATTCACATACACGTCGCACAGGGCAGCCATTTTTTGCGCAAGCGCATCGTCGTTTTTCTTTTCGCCCTTGTTGACACGGCAGTTTTCCAGCAAGACTACCTGGCCTGGTGCTACATCAACACCGTCAACCCAGTTTTGCTTGAGTTCTACATTCACGCCCAGCAATTCAGACAAGCGTTTGGCAACCGGTGCCAGGGTATCTTCTGCCTTGAATTCACCCTCAGTCGGACGCCCCAGATGCGAAGTCACCATCACCGCAGCACCTGCCTGCAAAGCCTGCTGTATCGCCGGCACCGAGGCGCGGATACGGGTATCTTCGGTAATATTGCCGGCATCGTCCTGAGGAACGTTCAAATCGGCGCGGATGAAAACACGTTTGCCCTGGAGCTGGTTTGCTGCGATCAGGTCACTGAGTCGGTTGAATTGCATCGTGATATGGAGTTGGCAAGGTTGAAGGGTGGCGCATTTGCCTGCGAGTGCCGGGCAAATGAATTCCGCCAAGAAATTTACTGCATAAGTTCTCAGCCCGCTATTTTACCAAAGCCCGCTTGCAGACCATACGGTTTTGCGCGGGTTTTGCGCGTTTAATGTAAAATCTGATAATAAATTGGCATTTATTTGATGGAATTACTTGGGCTTGGGGATGGTGGGTGGGTTTGATTGGATTCACTGATTGCTGATTAGAAAACTGTACATTCGTGCTTTTATTGTTTTTCGATCAATTTTTCTAGGTTACAGGCAATTATTTACATAGGATGAATTGCCAAATTGGAGTTACTAAAGCTTAGCATTGCCGCATTCATTGCTACGTCATTCCTGCATGCTGTTGACCGGAATGACGGCATAAATAGCCACATAAAAGCAAGTCACAAACAAAGCCTCAGGCTCCGATATAGCTTACCCAAGCAAGGCATCAAGCTCAGCATTGAGACGTAATTGAGCTGCTGATTGATCTGTTTCGGTTGAAGTGAGTGCTACTCTTTGCCAATGCGCGGCACAGACAGCCGCAACTGCATGTATAGCTTCATGGCGCTGCATTCGTTTGCTTTGTAATCGCTCCATTGCACGGATAACAGGTCTGACACCATGGGCAATCTGGTCTTCAACGAACACATGAAGGTAGGCATGCTGCTTGGATGCCTTCACCCGGATTGAATCGTGATAATTTTTTGCAACCCTCAATTTATCAGTCGGGGATAGCACCATCCAGGCTTCCCTTTCTTGAGCTTGATCTGGATTGTAGTAGGTAGTGGTCATGCGATGAGTCTAACTCTAGGTCACCCATTATCCTGCACTACGCGGCAAAATCAAGCAATAAGTACTTGAAAGACAAAGGATACACGAACACGGATTGAAGGCAGGTATCTACCGGGCTGGCGCTCGGGGCGTTCGGGGCAAACTATTGCATGAGTTTTCTGGTTCGTCGTATTTTGAATACTTTGGTCTTAATACATTCATACGTTATTTAAAATTGCAGGTCGGGGGTAGCCCGACAGCTTCTCACTTTTCTTGTCTCGCCAAGAAAAGTAAGCCAAAGAAGGCGACCGAGGCGTCGCTGCCCCCCCCTAAAGGGGGTCCCCATTGCTGCAAGTCAAAAAATGGGAAAGTCCGAAAACTCGCCTGCGGCTCAAACAACGGTCATTTCTCTTTCCATTTTCTGCCTAGCAGCAAAGGCATCGACACATCGGGACAGCGAAGTTCAAAAACACCCCAAAAGTCAAAAGCAACGTCAATACGACCTTCGCGGGCTACTTTGAGAGCTACTGCTTATCGAGCTATGGATTTACGCAGTTTCTTCACGTAAGGTAAAAAGGTAAAGTATCCCCACATGATTTCCTGCAATAATTAAAATCACACTTTTATCAAAGTAAGAGCTACAGACCATGAAGCTACAAATTGAACTGAGCAAGTTTTATACAGAGAAAGACGAGTTACGTTTTTTCATAGCGCTAAGAGAAATATCGGCCTTGAAATCGATACAAGGCGTTGGACGCTCACTCATCCTCGATTTAGATCTGAGAGGACTTAGTCGTGATTCTCTATTTGAATTGATCGGTATATTGACTCGTTACCAAATCAACTTGAAGCCAATTAGCATACTCGCGGAGCGAAGTAAATTTGCGTGGTTGAAGGATAAGAGATGGTATTGGTATGGAGGGATGTTTGGTAAACAGTAAGGCATAAAGAATGCGATTTACCCGCAGTGCTCAATTAAGCAAGCCAAGATAGCAATATGTCTTCTTGCTGTTGCTGTTGCTGTTGCTGTTGCTGTTGCTGTTGCTGTTGCTGTTGCTGTTGCTGTTGCTGTTGCTGTTGCTGTTGCTGTTGCTGTTGCTGTTGCTGTTGCTGTTGCTGTTGCTGTTGCTGTTGCTGTTGCTGTGTTGCTGTTGCTGTTGCTGTTGCTGTTGCTGTTGCTGTTGCTGTTGCTGTTGCTGTTGCTGTTGCTGTTGCTGTTGCTGTTGCTGTTGCTGTTGCTGTTGCTGTTGCTGTTGCTGTTGCTGTTGCTGGTGCTGTTGCTGTTGCTGTTGCTGTTGCTGTTGGGTTTGACGTTGTTCTTGCTTTTGACTTTCGCACTTCCCATGTGTAGACGCCGTTTGTGCTGTACAGAAAATGGAATAGAAATGCCCGTGTCTGAGCGCAGCGAGTTTCGGGCATTTCCCATTTTTTGTACTGCATAAACGGGAACCCCCTTCAGGGGGCGGCTACGCCTGGGTCGCCTTCTTTGGCTTACTTTTCTTGGCGAGACAAGAAAAGTGAGTAGCCGCCGGTCTACCACCGGCCTGCAATCTCAAATTACGTGTGCAGGCATTTGAAAATCCGAATGTTCATGCACGATGAATCAGAAATTAACCCACGCAATAGTTTCCAACGAACGCCTCTGGATTCCAGCCAAAAGCACGCTGGAATGACTTAGCTAAGGAGAATAATTTATTATCAAACAGGGCTTCGATATAGACCATTCGTGCAAGGCCTTGGGCACAGCAAGGCTATAGCCTTCTTCCCAGATCACAACCCCAACCGAATATAAGTAAACACCGCCATCCCAAAAAATATCGTCTGCAACATATTCTTGCGTACCAAAAAGAATGCCGTTGCCAGCAAGCCCGCCAGCAGGCGCGGGTTTTGCAAGCCCACCTCGACCTGACCATTGGTCAGCAACAAGTCCGGCACGATGATCGCGGCCAGCGCGCAGGCGGGGGCGTAGCGCAGGGCTTCCTGCACGCGCTTGGGCAGGTTGATGTGATGCCCCACCAGCCAAAAGCCGCTGCGGGCAATGAAGGTGGCCAGAGTCAGCAGGCCTATGACCAGCCAGATTTCCCAGTCGCTCATGCTTGCTCCCCATTGTTCTTGCCAGCGGCAGCTACTTTTTTACCGTCCAGATATTCTTCCAGCATCATGGACGTACCCATGCCGAGCAAGACGGCAAGCAAGAGGCCGAGTTTGTAGGGGAGATTCACTGCAAGCAGGGCCACGATGCCAGCCACAACGACACCGGCAAAGGCAGCGCGATTGATGATCAGGGGCAGCATGATGCACAGGATGGCCAGGGTACCGGCAAAACCCAGCCCCCAACTTGAAGGCACCTGACTGCCCAGCAAGATGCCAATGACGGAACCGGTTTGCCAGGCGCCCCAATTTGGGAAGACCAAGGATTTTAGGTAGGCCAGCTTGCCTTTTTCCTCAATAAATTCAGGATAACGCTGTATGAACAGGCTGACAGAAATGTCGCCTGTCATAAAACCCAGCCAGGCGCGTGTACGCCAGTGCAGGTGCGCAAAATGGGGAGCGAGAATGGCAGAAAAAATCAAAAACCGCAGATTCACGACCAGTGCCGTGGCAAAAATCACCCAGACTGGGGCATGTGCGGCAATCAGGGGTAATGATGCGAGTTGGGCAGATCCGGCAAAGACCAGCAGGGTCATGCCCAGTGCCTGCGGCAGAGTCAGCCCAGCCTTGATCATGGCAACGCCAACCACCATTCCCCAGGCACCTATACCAAACCAGGTGGGTGCTCCTACTCTCAAACCTTCCTTGATCGCGGCCTTGTCTGATTCAAATGACATGAGAGTGTAGATAGAGCGGGAAAGTGCATCATTGTAACTTGGAAACAAAAAACTTGCCTGTGGCGCTGATTTTGTGAGCAGATTGATAAATTCTCAAATCCACGCAAGCGCAAACAATTTTTAATTTCATGCAATGCATTGCAATTTCGTAGGGTGGGCCGGGCCTCGCTAGGCTGCGGGGTATCAGCCCAACACTGGGCCTCTGCAAACGTATACGGTATTTAAGCGCCGAGTGTTGGGCCGGGCCTCGCTAGGCTGATGAGGCGTAGCCCAACCTACGCCCGGCCCAACCTACGATTTTTTTCGGATCATGCCAAATCACAGAGTACACAGCACCAACAGCCACCAGCACGAATACCCCCAGCCACCCCATAATCCGTTAAAATCCTGTTGGCAATGTTTAATTCGGGAGCAAACCAGCGTCGCCAGTCTGTGTGCGCCTGCTTCCAGCACCATTTTTATTTACGGAGTCCCCATGTCCACCACAGCCAGCACAACCAATAACGTCGTCGAACTGCAAGCCAGCGATTTGCCTGCGCACTGCCCTAACCCGGCCATGCCGCTGTGGTCTTCGCACCCACGCGTCTATCTTGATTTGTCGCATGGCGGCACAGCCACTTGCTCTTATTGCGGCACGCAATACAAGCTGGCCGCAGGCGTAGTGCTCAAAGCCCACTAATCCACCGCCCCCGTCATGGCCGCTAAAAAACAGTTGAATGGCAGCGCCGACGAAGTCGAGGCGGCTTTTTATGATGCACTGAGCCGTGCCGATCTCGATGGCATGATGGCCCTGTGGGCCGAGGATGAAGAGATAGTTTGCATCCACCCCGGTGCAACCAGGCTGATAGGCCATGCAGCCATACGCAGTTCCTGGGAAGCGATCTTCGAGCGCGGCAGCGTGCAGATACGTCCTTTGCAGTTGCATGCGACCCACAATATGCTGACAGCGGTCCATAGCATCGTCGAAGAATTCCAGCGCCCCAGCGACAGCAGCCAGGATGTACATATCCTGGCTACCAATGTGTATGTCAAGACCCCGCGTGGCTGGCGCATTACCATGCACCACGCCTCGGTCGCGTCTGGCAAGCCGCCGCTGGACATGTTCAAGGCCAGCACCCTGCATTGATGAAGTTTGCATGAAATACCTCTCCCCTCGCTGGTTACCCGGTGGCCATTTACAAACCATCTATCCGGCCTTGTTTATCAACAAGCCGGTGACACCGCTACGGCGCGAACGCTGGACCACGCCGGACAATGATTTTGTCGATATCGATTTTCTTGATGGCGAACCCGGCAAACCCATGGTTGTACTTTTCCATGGCCTTGAAGGTTCCAGCGACAGCCATTATGCGCGCGCGATGATGGCCGCCCTTGCTGACAAAGGCTGGTCGGGCGCGATACCGCATTTTCGGGGATGCTCAGGTGAGCTGAACCAGGCACCGCGCTTTTATCATTCTGGTGATGCGCAAGAGATAGACTGGATCATAGAACGGCTGTACCAACAGTTCCATCATCGTCATGATGGTGGCAAGTTTTATGCGGCGGGTGTTTCTCTCGGTGGCAATGCGTTGTTGCGCTGGCTCGGTGAATCGCAACACCATGCAGATATCGTCAATGCAGCCTGCGCAGTTTCTGCCCCGCTCGATCTGGCGCAGGGTGGTGCTTCGCTGTCGAGCGGTTTCAACATGATCTATACCCGCATGTTTTTGAAGACACTGAAACCCAAGTGCCTGCAAAAGCTCAACCAGTTCCCTGGCCTGTTCAACCGTGACGCCATGCTCAATGCGCGTGACCTGTACGAGTTTGACAATGTCGTCACCGCGCCGCTGCATGGTTATCTAGATACCGATGATTACTGGCACAGGGCCAGCGCCAAGCATATACTGAACGATATCACAGTGCCGACGCTGGTGCTCAATGCCAGGAATGATCCCTTCCTGCCCGCGCAGCATTTGCCCACCCAGGCGGCCAAATGCGTGACACTGGATTATCCTGAGCATGGCGGCCATGTCGGATTTGCGGCAGGCAAGGTACCCGGCCATTTGAACTGGCTACCGCAAAAGATACTGCAATTTTTTGAGGCGAATAGCTGATGGATGAAATCGTCAAGGCAGCCATGGCCAAATGGCCGAACGTACCGCATTGCTACGGCTGGCTGGCACTCGATGCGCGCGGCAACTGGCGCATGCGCGACGAGCGCAGCCAGGCCTTGAACCTGCAGGGTGACCCCATACGCAATACCGCCCTGCTGGCCTTCATCACCCGCAATTATCTGTGCAATGAAGAGGGTTGCTGGTATTTCCAGAATGGCCCACAACGTGTATATGTCGATCTGGAAGCGACACCTTATATCGCCAACACTACGGTAGATGGCAGCTTCGTACTACAACATGGTGAACAGGCTTTCACACCCGAACTCGCCTTCCTCGACCCGCAAGGCAGGCTGCAACTCAGCAGTGGCAATATCCTGGCGCAGCTTGACGACCGCGACCTCGCGCTATGCCTGCCCTGGCTGACACTGGGCGAACAGCCAGTCAGTGATGAAGCACTATTGCAATGGCTGGAAGATGCCAGCACACCTGGCGACTTGCAATTGCGCCCACCCGGCATGGCTGGATTACATGTGGAAGTGCAGCGCTGTGAAGAGGGGCAATTGATGCGGGAATTTGGTTTTGTGGCGCGTCCGAGGGAAAACAGTAATTAAGCCAACGTAAACACACTATCCTGCTCTGCCAACATATAACAAAAATGAACAGATACCTGTCTTTATTCCTGAGCTCGCTTTTTGTCATCGCGAACGCCTCTGGTGCAACAGCACTTGATTTATACCTGGGCCCCAAACTGCCAACAGAACAACTCGCCAAAATCAATAATCCTGATGCGATTATTAATTTTGTAGATGAATTGGGATCACAAGGTCTGCCAAGCAATGAAGCACTTGCTTTACCTGGCAAACACGTCATCAGTATTCAGAGCAAGACTTCCAGAGATGCCATCGCCATGTATGTCATGTTTGAGGCTGGCAAGGAATACAATATTGTTCCGCGCTATCTGGACAATCTCTGGCGGCCTGAGGTGGTAGAAAAACTGTCCGGCAAAACAGTCAGCTGGATGGGTTTTATACCAGTCACCGACTTGAAGGCTGGAGCCAGTCGCGCGCAGATAGAGGAAATGTTCGAGGGCCAAACCATTCGCGCAAGTTACTCTTACGAGTACAAAAAGATTCTGTATCGAGCGGTACATTACAATGTCTTTCCCAAGAATTCTGTCAATGACCGCAAAGGCGCAGGTACTGATTTTGTCTTCATCTACCGTCCTGACGACACCGTGTTCTTCAGCGGAACATTTACCGGTAATTTACTCAGATCAAACGACCCTGAAATTCAAAAAATGCTGCCCATGATCAAAGAAGGATGGGCGAACGCTGTTTATGGGCCACCTGTGGTCAAATAGAACCACAAAAAAACAAGCACCACCGTCATCGATACTGATGCCTGATATTGAAGCAGGAGCATGCGGGTAATTCAGCATTTTCATGCCACGCAAGTCATTGCACGGCAGACCTCTGCACCAGGACAAAACATTCTTAACAGGACTTACGCAAAATTGTCCCAGCAAGGCGTAGCGACGAAGACAGTACTTTAGTACGGCTAGTCGCTGCAACGCAGCTGGGGCGGTTTTGCGTAAGTCCTACTTAATCAAACGCAATCTTCACCAAGAATTGCGTCCATCCCCAGCGCCTGTCACACAAACTTAACTATATTTAATTGTTATCCGCTGATAAGATGTGGGACTTTTTTTCTTCTGGATTCCATCCATGTCTATACGCAAAACCTTCGCGCCTTTTGCCTTTTTTGGCCTCATGCTGCTGGCAGCCATGCAACCAGCTCAGGCGGTGGAGCAACTTGCTCCGGGCTTTAGCAAGATTCCCAAAGGCAGCACTGTACTCATCATGCCCAGTGACATAGAACTGTATTCACTGAGTGCAGGTGGCGTTCCTGAACCCAAGGCAGACTGGACTGAAGCGGCTACCAGGTATTTTGCCAAGGCTCTGATAGAGAAAAAGAATAAATTTGGCTTGAATACTGTCACCCTCAATGCACAGGATGCGGACGCCACGGCTGAGGTCAACGCCTTGCATGGTGCAGTTGCGCAGGCGATCAACCTCCACCACTTCAGCTCCTCCTCGTTATACTTGCCGACCAAGGCAGGTGCGCTTGACTGGTCATTGGGAGATTCTGTACAAGTCCTTCGCGAAAAAACCCAGGCAGACTATGCAATATTTACCTGGGTCAGGGATAGCTATGCCAGCGCCGAGCGCAAGGCTGCCATGATCGCCATGGCCATCTTTGGCGTAGGCCTGACAGGCGGCATGCAAGTCGGCTATGCCTCGCTGGTTGATCTGCGCACTGGCCGGATACTCTGGTTCAATAAATTGATCAGCGGTTCAGGCGACATGCGCGAACTGGATAAGGCCAGAAACACCGTGGACAACTTGCTCGACAAGTTCCCGGTGAAACCATGAAATACCGCAAGGGTAAACACCTGCTCTGTATTGCCCTGGGCTTGAGCCTGGGTCTGAGCAGTATCACCGCCAGCGCCCAGGCTTTGTATCAGGTGCCTGGCCGTTTCTTACGTCCTGAGATCAGCACTGACGAAGGTGGTCTGTGGTCCATGATGGACAGGGAAGAAACCAAATTGCGCCGCAGCCCCTTTGTCTTGAAAGACAAAGAGTTTACGCAATATGTACAAGCAGTGACCTGCAAGCTGGCGCCAGAACATTGCCCGGACATCCGGGTGCACATCGTCAGAAATCATTATTTCAACGCCAACATGGCGCCAAATGGCATGATGCAAGTCTGGTCTGGCCTGATGCTGCGTGCAGACAATGAGGCGCAACTGGCTTCTGTATTGGGACATGAGATAGGCCATTACCTTGAGCGGCATACCTTGTCCAATTTGCGCGACATCAAGAGCCGTGCCGCCTTTGGGCAGTTCCTCGGTTTGTTTGGTTTGATTGGTGCACTGGGCCAGGTCGGTTTGCTTGCCGGACAATTTTCGTTTTCGAGGGAGCATGAAAGCGATGCCGACAGGATAGGTATCGTACTGCTGCATAACGCTCACTATGATACGACTGAAGCTGCAAAAATCTGGGAAAACCTGCGTGAAGAGAGCAAGGCAGGTCCGCTGGGTGACCCGGCTAAAAACAGCCCCATGTTTGCCACTCACCCGCCCATCCATGAGCGCAAGGAAAAGCTGGAGCAATATGCGGCGCTGCTCAATACCCAGGGCAGCAATAACCAGCAAGAATGGCTGGAGCGTACCGCACCATTCCTGCATGACTGGCTGGTCGATGAAATCAAACGTGGCAGCTATGCCGAATCCCTGGTCCTGTTTGAACGCCTGTCAGTGCGTCAAGTGAAACAGGCGGAATACCTGTGGGCCAAGGCTGAAATACTGCGTTTGCGCAATCAGGACAAGGATGCTGACCTGGCACTGACTCAGTATCAGGCGGCCATCGCAGCAGGCAATGAACCTGCCGAAACACACCGTGGCATGGGTTTGATCTGGCGTCAAAAAGGCAATAAAGACCAGGCAAAACTATGCTTTGAACAGTACCTGCAAAGTGCACCCGAAGCGGGCGATGCACTCATGATTAAAAGTTACATAGAGGATTTGAATACATGAATTTTTTTAAGAAACTCTCAGTCCTGGGACTGGTACTCGCATTAAGTGCCTGCGTCACCACAACCAAAGTAGAGTCCGGCACACGCCTGATTGGCGACAAACTCAATCTGACGCTGGAAGGTGCCTGGAACCAGGTCAGTGCCAGTGGCATGAATGGTCCACACCGCGATACCTGGACCATGGAAGGTTTGCCGGTAGATAAGCTGCTGGTGTATTCAGGCCTGCGGGATGGTGAGCCTGTGCACCCGCCAGAAGAATCGAACAAGGATAAAAAAGTGTTCGCATTTAAACCGGGCATGCAAAATGAACAGATCATTGCCTTGTTTGAAGGTGCGCTGACACGTGACAGTTCTACCTTCAAATTACTGAAAATGGAGCCCAGCCAGTTTGGCGGCACCAAAGGTTTTCATTTTGAATTCAGCCTTTTGCGCAAACTTGACAATCTCGAAATCCTTGGCAGCGCAGATGTATCTGTCGTCAATGGGCAGCTGTATGCGATCATGTACCAGGCACCAAAGCTGGTGTTTTACCCACGACATATAGAGCGGGTGAAGCGCATCGTACAAAGCGCCAGGATAGGTTAACTCACTGAAGTAAGCTAAATAAAGCCGGCGATGCCGGCTTTATTTTTACCCCCGCCTGACGCAAGCAATCAACTGCCATCTGCCTTGGCCGGTTTATCGCCGGTACCGCGTACATTGATCTTGACGATGCTTTGCAAGAAATCAAACCAGAACGGTGCCCCCAGGCTGACGGCAAATGCTGTGACGAGACAACCCAGTAGCGCCATGCCGCAAGGGAAGCTGGCAAAGAAACTTTGAAAGCCAAACATGGTGAGTACATCAGCAGTGATGGCCGGGGTTGTCGTTGCACCTTTTTCTATGGCTGCTGCGGCAGCCGCTGCAGCCTGATCCCTGAGCACAGGGCTGACCCACAAGGCGCTGCCAACGGCAAAGGCATCGAGCTTCATGCCCACGGCCAGTATTGCCCCCAGGCCCAGGCTCAGGTAACCTGCATAGCGCTTGTAGCGGCCTGAGAGGCGGTCCATGGATTCATCAAACCAGGTGGCCACTTCCTGCTCTACCTTGGTGACATCACCCTGGGCACGACTGACGGCGAGTTGCAGCACGCTTTTCAGATTGCCGGCTGGTAAATTATCCACGGCAATATCAAGGCGGTTGAAAGCGTCTTTGGAAGCATCCCCTGCCCCACCCAGCACATGAATGGTTGCCGCAGCAAAACTGGTCGATGAAATATAAGAGAGTTTGCCATCGAGCGGCGATACACGCGGATGATTGACGATGGCCTGTATGACAGGATCAAGATTCTTTTTTTGCTCCAGCAATTCATTGATGCCTGAAGAGAGCGTATTGGCCCTGAGCTTCAAGGCCGTGGCAATGAATTCCTGTATTGCGGTGACGAACAGCGATACCGCAAGAAAAAACAGGGCGATACCGATGGCCGTTTCCAATACCTGGCTACCAAACATGATAAGTTCCTTTTTTCGATGTTGCCAACGGAGCTGCACAACAAGATTGCTTAATAAGTTTGCTTAATAAGTTTGCTTAATAAGTTTACTTAAGGCAGACCTTGCATTGCTCCTGCGTTTTGTTATTCAAATTAAATTCATTTGGGTAAATTCATTTGGGATTGAGCAGTTTTGAGTCCCGCGTTGCAGCCTGCACCACTTTAACTACCTTGTCTGCGGCCTTGCTGCTCGCTATGCCTATCACTACTTTGTAAGCCTGCCGTGCCAACCAGCCTGCACTATCGACATCAGCAGCCACCCGCAGCAACTTGTCTGTCCTTGCCTCTATCTGGTCTTCAAGACTGGCAGGGTCAAATTTGCCCGGTATCTCGGGCGATGGCTGTTCAGCCAGGGCAGAACCGTACAAGGGGATGATGGGAATCTCAAACTTGCCGCTGTTGGGCGGGGTCTCTACCGCCGGAGGTTTAAGGGCATTGAACACGGTATTGACGGGTTCCAGCGTAAACCAGGATTTTAAAAAAGCCTGGCAATTCCTGCGGCCCAGCATGTAGTCATGTTCACGGTATTGCCGCGAGAAAAAGCCAAGGAAAGCCGCCAGGCCGGATGAGGCAATCGCATCACCACCTGTCAGTGGATCGCCTTTCGCATTCTTGCGGCTGGGCGTGATCAAAAAGCGGCTAAAGTCACTGCCATCAGTAAAAGCCGCCAGGTCTGCCGAATTGAAACGGTTATTCTGGATCAGGCAATTAATGGTGGGGAACAGGATGCTCGCCAAATCGGCCTTGGGCAAGGCTGCAAAATTGGGCACATCGGTAAATGGGTCTATCAGCACGATGGCACGGTTGACCATGCTGCCACTGGTTTGGCGGGTTGGTGCGATACCTGCCAGCACATCATGCGCGAGGCCTATCGGTGCATTGTCGGTGCAACCGCCATCGAGAGAAACAAAGGCATACTTGCTGCCTGCATCGCTATCGGGCTGTACAAACAAGGACCATTCCGGCACCAGCCATTGCGGGCTGTAAACGCCCTGCCCGCTATTCGGCAAGATGTAGCGGTAAGCATAATGCCCGGCTGGCCTGGCGATCTGCACAGCAGGCAAACCCACAGGAAAAGCCGCCGTACCCAGCGCATAACTGGACATGCCAGACCAGGCCAGCATGTCCTGAGTCTGATTACCAACCTCAAAACTATCTGGCGCCAGCGCATATTGTGGTGTTGGCAGTGCACCCTGGATATCAATGGCGAAACGCACAAAATCAGCGTGATTGACAAAGTACTCGGCGCGGCCAGTCTGGCCGGAAAACATCTGCTTGTAAGGGATACCCGCAACATTCGTATAAGTCAGTATCACCGGCAAAGGATTGGCCACATATTGCCGCGCTGCAGCCAGCCCGCTGTCAAATGAAATACCGCTGGCTGCCGCTGCCGCAAGCGGTTTGCCAGACAATAATGAGGTGATCGTCGTTGCGCCGTCAAGATCATCGGTCGCCAGCAAACCATCTATATCGATGGCATTGACCCATATTTGATAGAACGGATTCTTTGCCCTCAGCTCAGGCGCGGTCTGCACACTCGCTGGCGGATAGACATAACTGAGGGCACGTGACAACAGCACGGCATTGACACCACCACCAGAAGTACCAGTGACCGCCCTGATCAAGACTTTGTGACGTGGCACGGTTGGCGCACCGGGGTTGTCTTTGTCATCTTGTACAATCGCCGCCGCCCAGGCATCCAGTGCCTCAATCAGAAAATCCAGCACCCCCGCTGTATAACAACCGGCAGACACCGTGCCGCCGAGCACCAGGGCCAGCTCAAAGGTATGTGCAGCAGGCCCAGGCTGGGTCAGCGGGAATATCTTGTCAACGGCCACCTGTGGCGTAACTGGATAAGTTGCTTCAGACAAAATACACTCCTCGATATAAGTGACTAATGACATGTGACTAATGACAAGTGGCTGCATCTCAAAATTGACTCGCGCCCTCTCGCCAAAAAGCCCAACATGGAAATAGCAGCACAAGGAGACATGCCCTGCTGTTGGGCACGGACATGTTCCACTTTAGCTGGCTGATTTTTCAGAGAGATGACATTTTACAAACAAAGCAAAGATAACATTTGCTTACAAAAAAGTCACTTTATTCAAGATGAGTGTTGTGTGTATTCACACAAGCCTTGTGCAGAGGGATGTGAATTGATCGTCGATCGAGAGTGTCAAGATCTAGCTTTGCGATCTGCAGTCTGGTCGCCCAATCAGTGACTGCAGTCACAGATTATTCAACATCAGGCAAGCCCGTACTCCTGCTTTTCAGTACCGCCGCAAACACCTGCGCCAGCTCTGCTGCGTCTTCACCTGCATGGTGGGTATGCGGCAAGCCCTCAAGATTAAGCGCGTATTTGATCTTGCCCTTGCGGCTTTCCACCCACTCACAGCCTGTCAGACCCATCCAGTAGCTGCGCAAATCCACGCCCGAGCCGGTAGAGCCAAAGGGGCTGGCACCAACGTATCTCATAAAGTACCAGTGCACATACATGCCATCCCACACTGCCGGTGCCGCCAGAAAAACGGGCCTGCCTATCTTGCGCAGAGAATTCACCCAGTCATAAGCTGCACGTATTGCCACTGAGGCTTCAGGCGCATGGTCTATCAGATGCTGCCTGTCCAGGCCGGAGACGGCCAGTGCAGCGGGATCAAATTCATCAGAGATGGGCTTGAGTTCAGTATAAAACGTCAGCTCAGGATGCCCAGCCACCGCCATGCCCAGAGAGATCATGCTGTACGGGCCAGGGATAGGCCCATCGGCCTCTACATCAACGGCAATAAAAATTTCTGGCAATTTTTTATTCTCTGCTGTCATGCCTCGCTCCTTTTTGTTTGTCTTTAGCGCTCTAACATGGTGGCTTATTGCAGTCTTTTCCAGCCCTCTTCGACAATCACCCAGGAAATATCTTCAGGATCAGCACTGGAACCTGGGCGCATCGCCAGGCAAGAAGCGATGAGCGCACTGTTACCGCGCCACAAGCCAAAGCGGTTGCGCACGAGCATGCCCCAAAGAACGGCATGGTCTTTCAGTTCTGCGTATTTTGTCTTGCGCAAAGCCTGCTTGCTGTTGTTATCAAGCATAGCCAGGAATTGGCCTACTGCTTGCCCGCAACTTGCAGGCCATGATGATGCATCAGGATAGGGGCGGCAGGTTTTGTCGTTGACATCGTCAGTACGCATGCACATGGCGGTGGCCGGATCATAACTGGGCCTGCCCGGCTCTGCCGTTGCGTCAAGTTGCGCCTGTGCCGCGCTGGATAAAAACATGGCTGCAATCACGGCCAGATGCATCTTGCCTGTTGTTGTTTTCATGTTTGTGTCTCCACAAAAAACTGGCGGCGCAGGCAGGTGAGCTGATTGCCGCGTGGGCAAGGACGCAAGGACAGCGCCCACTATAAGCAGTTTTAAATCCAGCTCAATGCTAAGCGACCTAACCGACCACTCAGTGAAGCTTTTTCCAGATTTGCTGGATGATGATCATGGAAATATGGTCAGGGTGGCGATCACCGTCGTTATCAAGTGCCATACAAGAATCCGTCAGCGCCACATTGCCGCGCCACAGACCCGTGCTATTACGTATGCCCATGCCCCATCCGTCGTGGAACTGAATCAGGTTTTCATACGTTGAATCCCGCGTGCGCTGCTTGCTGGCTTCATCGAGCCTGGCCAATATGTTGGTCGCTGCCTGTTCACAGGTCGTTGGCCAGGTATCGGCATCCGCATAGCGCTTGCATTGCTTGTCGTAGCCATTTTTTCCCGGTGTGGCGCAAGTAGCGACAGCACCGCTGGCGCTAGCCGGATCAACTGCAGCGGTAGGTGCCGGAACAGGTACAGACTGCGCCCATACCACATTGGCGCCCATCATGATGACAGCAGCAAAGCCAGAACAAATGCCTGCACGTGTAATGCTCATAAACTTCCCCTTCAAAATGTGCCAACTCAAAATATTAAAAAATGTTAAAAGTACTAAACAGGCATCATACATGAAATAAAGGAAAGTACTTGCGTTTTGACAATCATTCTTCTTGCCAAGGGCCATCGTCCCACCAGAACTGCGCAAGAATGGTGGCCACGTCATAGCTGCTATCGTCACCGTCCCGGTAAACAGTGATGCCCAATTGAGTAGCCAGTTCCAGTCCGTAGGTTTTAAACGCGGCTTTCACGTCCTGCGAAACATTTCCTGGATAGACTGCAAAGCACACCAGTTGATCCCCTTCATCAATCGCCAGCAACTGCCGCGCCACTACTTTTCCCTGCTCATTACGGGCATACAAGACCTGCTTGTTCACGTCAAGCAAACAGGCAACCGCAGAATAATCACACAAACCACCAATACCTAAACAACTGCCTGCATAAGTGCCCATCATGAGAACTTCAAAAGGATCATGTTCAAATGCCAGTGCCAAATCACCTTGTGTCGTTTGCACTTTGCATTGCAGCCCTGCTTGCCATGCCGCCTGCTGTGCACGCGGGTGTCTGGCATACCAGGCCTGATTAAGCGGGTGCTGGATATGATTCAAAGTATTACCATCTCTGGCGTGGCCGAGAAATCGTCGCAAGCCCTTGCGATTATTACGACTAGAAAATTTATCCAGCCCCGCCAGCAGGCGCAGGGCATGTCTGGCAGATGCCGACGTGTCACGCAAGTTGAAAGAAGCATCCATTTCTACCCAAAGTGCAGCAGTCAGAGCGCGCAAACGCAACGTTGGCAATCTCGACAAACTGAGCCTGCAATGTCTGGTGATTTGCTGCGGCGATAAACTCAACCCGCCTTCAAGATATTCGCGCAAGCGGCGTGGCAAGGGGCTATCCAGACCAGCTTCTTTACTCAAGTCCAGCATGCGCTGGCAAGCTTCCAATGGTGGCATTGCATGCCAGTCCAGCGCAAACCAATCAGTATTAAGGAATTTTTTCATGAAGAGTTGCCGACGCTCGAAATGCAAACTGCCCAGCAGATTGCAAGTCTTGAAAAACCTGGCTGGCGCAGCCATCAAAGAAGTTCGCAAGAACGCCGGGGCCAGGTTTAAGAAGGAATAACTGCCAGAAGTCAGCAAATTCATATTGTCTTCGCGACGGCATGCAAGTTCCAATTGTCGCCAGACGCTATCGTCAATGGTAATAATTTCTGCTCGTTTATCTACCGGCCAGGTCTCGACGATGTTCACAAAGCTATGGCCATAATCAATTTCAGCCTTAAACGGCGGCAAGCATAATTTATGCATGAGTGGCAAAAAATCCTGCACTGCTTGTGGCAAACTCCGCGCATCATCCCAGCCGCCAATAAAGCGACGCCACATCAGTGCCAGCTTGTTTTGTCTGTCGGCAGGCAGGCTGATCAGTACATCATGACAGGCAGAAAACAGCGTCAGATACACTTGCCACTTGGCCTGCATTTTTTCTTTTTCATCTTCATTCATAAAAATGTAGAAGACATGAAGCCAGGTATCGGCGGCGGGCTCACTCAACTTTTCCCATTGGGTTTCACGCAGATAATGTGCGAGACCGGGAAATTTGGCGCAATAGTCCCACAAAGACACCCGGGACTTGATACCCACAGCTTTACAGGCTCTTGCTATCGCTTCCAATGGTACATCCTGACAATCATGACTGGTCGTCAGCACATAGTCGCGCAATTCGCTGATATCACTCGCCTCATATAGCAGGCAACCCGTGAGGCTATATTCCACACTGACTTGCCTGCTCAGGTTGCGCAAAATATTGCACAGGTAAAATTCAAAGCGTGCATCATCTTCTGTTTCTTCTGTTTCTTCTGTTTCTTCTGTTAGATAATGCAGGCGCATGAGCTGGTCAGCAGTCATCTGCTGAGGCGACAAACTCCCCTGCACTTCCCGCATCACTACAGTCAGGAAAATCGTTTGCCGGTTTTCTGGCAAGAGCAAAGCGAGCTCTGCCGCGTGAGCATTATCCGTGTTCATGGCACACAGGCGAGCCAGTACGGCCAGTTTTTGCGAGCGTGCAATGTCATCTGCATGCTGGCTGCTGTGCTGATGCCATATTTGCAGCCAGGCCAGTTGCAAGTCTGCACTGCTTGCACGCAATTGCCACAGCAAGCAACGGCGAAATGCTTCTGGCAAGACGGGCAATTCTTGTGCTGGCCTGTTCCAGTGATGCAAATACAGAGTGGCACTGCTGGGTATAAGCCCGGCAGCCAGCGACATCACCTGCCCCTGCGCATCCAGCACGGGTAAGGCAGCAAAAACATGGCGCGCAAAGAAAGCATCGAGCAAACGTGCATCTGCCAGCCAGTGACACAAGTCCAGTGCAGGCTGCGCAGGCTTTGGTGGCTGGTATTTGGTACCGCGAAAAGCACGCGGGTGGGCTGCAGTCGCCACCGGCTTCCTGGGCACCCTGGCTTGCGGAAGCGCCACCACGCTGGCATTGCCAGCATCAGGCACGGTCATCCAGAACACCCGCCAGAAAGCAGGCCAGACGCTGCGCAAGTCGGTAGCAGCTTGCAGACTAAACCAGTCCGCCAGCAAGCTGTGCGCCTGTGGAAACAGCCGCACATCCAGTGCGGCGAGCTCCACCTGCCGCAAAGCAGGCTGGACTACGCCATCGACTTCATCACTGAGCAAGGCAACGATGCCCTGAGGCTGACGCAGCAGGCTGATTAAAATGGATTTGACCGTTTGCAGGACAGGCGGCTGAACCGCTGCCCTGTCTTTGACAGGTTTGCTTGATGACATGTGAACACAAAATAAAAATCCAGGGATGGCATGCACACACAAACAGGCATCACAGTGCAAACGCACATGCAAGCAACCTGCTCAGGCACTTCCGGGATGAAACCAGTCCTGCAAAGGGTGGCTTCAGATTTTCATTTTTTATTTCACATCTGAGGAATGAATGGTTTAATTGATATATGGATCGACAGCCAGAGTGGCCATCGAGTTGCTGCATATTATAAATTAATCTGCTACAGCTTGGGCAGCATCTTTTTTTCCCGTGATTCGCTGCAAATTGACTCCCGTTCAATCCTGGATGCTGGCCAATCTCAACAGTGCAACCAGTTAATCTGAGGATGAAATACGCCAGACATCATCCCATGAACTTTGCCAATAGCTAGGATATTTTTGCCGCATCGTCTGCAAAAAAAAATCCAGTTCTTCAATCACCTCAAAACGCAACAGCCCTAGCGGTGGCTTGGGCCCTTTATTCAACCTATCAATAGCGCCTGCTCTACATGCGCGGGCGGCTTGTATGAATACGGGCCATTCCAGGCGGCGAATCAGATGTGCGCGTAAGGCATTCACGAGATCAACATGGCGCTGACCACGATTCATCGCATCGTAATCCTTTGGGTAATTCCCAAACACATAGGGATACGAAATTTGCAAAGAAAAATCATCGGAATTCGGGCTCATAGCGAGAAAATCAAGCGAGGCTCCCTTGTCCAAATCCTCCAATACATTTTCCAGCATTTCTATCTGCATGCTGTCTTTCCTGGCAGTCTCGGCCCCGCCGTACATATTCCTGAAAAGAATAGCTTCTTCGTGTTCATGAGCACCGAGAAAGCGCTCTTGCCAATCTGTATTGAGCAATTGCTCATCATCAAATGGCCTGACAAAGAAGATGCCGCGCTCTGCCATATACTCATGTAATACCTGGGTCAAATTCGCTCTTGCATCAGGGGTTTTCGGAATTAAGTAGCTGTGGAACCAAAGAGGATTAAGTGGGCGCTCTTTTTTATTGAAACCTGTGGATTGGGGGTTCAATAAACCACCATCAAATGCAAGCAGGCCATGGGGTATATCCTGCTCGGTCAGGCCATGTGATAGCAGTTCTTTTTTAAATTTGACCCGAGTCTGTTTATCCGTGAAAAAAGACTGCGTCCATGATGCCTGTTGCGGCCCGACATCCACAGCAATTTCTGCTGTGTCATAACTGCTACGGGGAACAGAAACCAGCACATGATTGCCTGGCGCTACCAAAATGGCTGCAGTCCAGGGCAGTTTTTCAAAATCCAGGAAATACAACATCAATTTATCATTGGCCCGCAACTCCTCCTCAGCCCAGTGAAGTTGGGGTCTTTTCAAATCGCTAAATTGAATATCTTTAATTGAAAGCAGCAGTGGACGTCTCATTTCTCTTTGTATGATCTGACAGCAGTAGCTCGCATCCTGGGCCTGTTGTCGCCAGTCAGGCATTGATGTTCACTATTGTACTTGTCACTTCACCGCGATCTCATCGATATAAATACCGAGCACAGAGCGACGCCCTTTGACCACAACCCGGTCACCAGGAATGGGCTGGCGGCCAACGATGGTATGTTCCATGCAGATAGTGGCGGCAAACTCTGGAGCACCCGCGCGGAGGGTTTGATCACACATGCCCAGCTTGGGTTTCAGGCGTCCTAAAGAACTTACGGTAGCTTCTACAACGACCGCCTCACTATTGAATGCCCAGCCAGCCAAGGCAGACAAGGCGATAGGGCTGCGTAATATGACGAAAGTCAATAAGCAAGCCATGAGAGGCAGTATGACGAATTGACGTAAGACTGGCGAGGGATAGCGATACGCCAAATTAGCCTGATGCGTGCGGTCATAGCACCCGTAAAGCACAAAAGGAAACAACACCACCGCAACAATCCAGGGTAAAGAGGTGGCATAAAAATGCTCGCCGGCAAAGACAAAATTATCACTCAAATTAAACCCGTAGAGCAAACACGCGATGCACAGACACGACAGCGCGAATAGGTACTTTTGCCTGCTGGTCATGGGCTTTCTGTCCATGAACTTGATTGACCATTCTTCACGCGGGCGGGCCAGTCTCTCTTCTGCAATTTTGCCAGCGACGACTACCTGCTCTTCCAGCAGACGGATTTTTTCTGCCTGCTGTTTTTTCAGCAGCTCACTTTGAGTTTCGTTTGTTTGCACTATTCATCACTCTTTATTCTGTTATAGCCATATCAAGGCCTTAGCGCTTTGAGCTAACCAGACTCACCCATTCTCTTTCAGGACTTAATTTGACCGACTTGATGAATTGTGCAAAACCTCCATAGATACCTGCTGGCGGCCTATGTTTCGTCGCCTTCCATTCCTGCTGCGAGCATACAAAGCAAACGTCGAGCTTGCTGCTCAGCTTGCCCTGGGCATAAAAATAAACCGTATGATGGGGATCAAAAACACAGGCGGCGAATGCCTGCTGGGTTTCATCAGATACCTGCTCAATCGCGGCAATGAAGTTTTCACGGTCGCGTGCAGTCAATGCCACGCTGCGATAGACCCTTTCTTTTTGCGCGGGTGATTGCCCTGCCTGTATGAAATCCATCTCGGACGAATGTTCGGTCACGACGATCTTGCTGGATTGTCGTATCGCATTGATCAAATCTGCCTTATAGGCTGCACCCTCACCTGCATCATTCTTTTCAGAAGAGCAGGCGAACAACAGGCCACAAAGCGCTAGGACCAGATATTGCCGAACTGATCGCCCATGCTGAAGAAATTGCCGCATCATGTATTAACGCCGCTTCTTCTCTTCTGCCAGTTGTTCCTTGTGCTTCTCTTTCCATTCACGCTCACGGGCATCAATGACGGACAGTTCATAATACTGCGCATCTTTTTCGCGTCGGGCAATGTCCAGTTGTTGCAGGGCGGCGGCGAGGTTATTTTCTATGCCATAAGCCTCGGCCAGGGCAACATGTTGGGCTGCTTGTTTGCCCTGGGCGGCATAGACCTTGGCCAGCAGGTTGTAGAGTTGCGCTTCTTGCCGGTACAGTACGATCTGGTCACGCAAGAAAACAGCCGCCTGCTCTTCTTTGCTGTCGGCCAGCAGGGCCTCGGCATATTGCACGGCCACACCGCGTGAGAGCGGCAGATCACGCATGGCTTTTTCTGCCTCTTTGACGGCGGCGGCAGTTTGCTTGTCACCGATCAGGATGTCGATGGACATATCGACATACATATTGCTATAAGTGAGCATGCTTTTGTATGCGGGTATCTGTTCCAGCATTTTGCGCGATTGATCCAGCAATTTGCGGGCGGTAGCAAAGTCCAGACGCTTGTAGGCGATAAAGGCCTGTCCGTATTTGGCAGTAATCTGGTCTTCGAGTTTGCCGGTTTTGGCCTGGGTGTCAAAAAAGGTGCTGGCATCCATCAGCCCCTGAGTGCTGCTGTCTTGCAATACCCTGATCCTCGCCTTGGTGAGCAAAAACTCCAGGCTATCTGCATGCTGGCGGTAGCGCTGCTCTGACAGGCGCGATTGTATGTCGGCTATCCTTTCGCTGGTCAGCGGGTGGCTGCGCAAAAACGGTGGCAGGTTATCGTTATAGTTGCGCATGGAACTTTGCAGGCGGCCAAAAAAATTGACCATGCCCGACGGGTCAAAGCCGGAGTCCCGCAAAATCTGGAAGCCTACGCGGTCAGCCTCACGCTCGGCATCGCGGCCAAAATTCAATTGCTTTTGTATCGCCAGGCCCTGCCCCCCCGTGGCAATCGCCATCGCAGCATCAGGGCTGCTACGCGCGGCCAGCACGGCCAGCGCCAGTGCCGCCAGCGGGATCAGGGCATCGCCACGCTGGCTGGTCAGCATGCGGGCGATATGGCGCTGGGCCACGTGACCTATCTCATGGCCCATGACCGAGGCCAGCTCGGATTCAGATTGTGCCGCCAGGATCAGGCCAGAATGAAAACCAATAAAACCACCAGGAAAGGCAAAGGCGTTCAGCACCGGATCACGCACGGCAAAAAATTCAAAATTGAAATTAGTTTCGCCACGGGCATCTGGCCGCGCTTCCAGCATCTTGTTGCCGAGACGGTTCAGGTATTCACTGACCGGGGCATCGTCCATATAGTCAGGGTCGCGCCTGACCACGCTCATGATTTGCTCACCGAGCTTGCGTTCTGCCAGTGGTGACAGGTCTTCACGCGAAGTGTCGCCCAAAGTTGGCAGGTTTTGTGCCTGGACCAGTGCAGGCGACAGATTGGCACTCCCCAGGCCAACGGCCAGCAAAACCGCCAGCCGCAAGGCTGACATGGCTGGCAGGCGAAAAACACGTCGCAAGGGGTTCTCAATGCTATGATACTTGGACACTAATAGCTTCCTTATTTGTCAGGACTTACGAAAAACCGCCCCAGCTGCGTTGCAGCGCCTGCATCTAGCAAGATTCGGTACTAAAGTACTGTCTTCGTCGCTACGACATAGCTGGGGTTTCAGGCAACATGTTGCCTGCCAGCAAAGCGACCATCCCACGCTGGGGATGGTTCTCAAAAGCGATAGCCTTGCTGGGACAATTTTTCGTAAGTCCTGTTCTAGTTTTACACGTTTTTTACACAATTATGAGCACAGATACAAGCAAAACAGAACAGGCCCACGAATTGCCAGCCAAACTGACCCATTTTGACGCAAGTGGTCAGGCTCATATGGTGGATGTTGGCAATAAAAACAATAGTCACCGCATCGCCGTTGCCCGTGGTCATATCCGCATGCAGGCAGCCACACTGGCCATCATCGAGCAGGGCAATGCCAAGAAAGGCGATGTCATCGGCATAGCCCGCATTGCCGCCATCATGGCTGCCAAACGCACCAGCGACCTCATCCCGCTGTGCCACCCGCTGGCACTGACCCGCGTCACTGTTGATTTTAGCATTGATGCAAGTCACAACACTGTTACATGCGAGGCCCAGGTTGAAACAGTGGGTAAAACCGGCGTCGAAATGGAAGCCCTTACCGCAGTGCAAGTTGGCCTCCTGACAATTTACGATATGTGTAAAGCTGCCGACCGTGGCATGGTCATGACCGACATACGGGTGCTGGAGAAGCACGGCGGCAAATCCGGCGACTGGGTAGCGGATATCGACAAATGACAGCCAAACCAGCCACTTTGCTGGCGGTGGATGTGCATTACAGCAGCGACGAAGCTGGTGAAAGCGCCTGCGTTGCCGGTGTCGTCTTCCACAACTGGGATGACGACAAACCGGCAAAAACCTGCATCAGCCACATCCGCAACGTTGCCAACTATGTGCCCGGTGAATTTTATAAACGCGAGCTGCCCTGCATCCTGCAATTGCTGGCGGAACATGACCTGCAGCCAGACTGCATCATCATTGATGGCTATGTTTATCTGGATGGCACCAGCAAACCCGGCCTGGGCTGCTACCTGCACGAGGCGCTGGCCGGCAAGGCCAGCATCATCGGCGTTGCCAAGTCCTCTTTCTCGGCGATAGATGCATCGTTCGGCATCTGCCGGGGCGAGAGCATCAAGCCCCTGTACATCACCAGCCTGGGCATGGACCTGGCGACAGCCCAGGCCAGCATAGCCGCCATGCATGGCGAATACCGGCTGCCAACTTTGTTGAAGCAGGTCGATCAACTGTGCCGTGAAGCGGGGGATAAGCCTGCTGCCAATACCTGAAACCCTGGCCTTGCACCCTGACATGGCAGGCAAGCAGCATCACCACCAAGGACAACAGCAGATTTATAGAGAAACCAGACACAATGAAAAACAGCCTGCTCATCTTGTCTTGCCCCGCCTGCGGAGAAACCGCCTGCTCTGCCAGCCACAAAGCCCTGACCACTTTGTGCGGCTTGCCCGTGCGATGCAAAAACTGCCATCGCAGCCTTAGCTGCCACTGGCACATTGCTTTAGTTCTGGGAACGCTGACAGGGAACAGCTGGTTTGGTGCTGCTATTTTCTGGATACTTTCTTATCAAACCCTTGCTTTGATTTTTCTGTTTCTGCCCATAGCTGCCGCCATACCGCTAGTATTGCGTGCCAGATTTTATGAAAGGAAAAAGCGACAGTTTTTTCGCAGTGAATGAAAGTGACATGCCTTGACCCGGATTAAATACCTGATTTTTGAAGAGAAATAAGCATGCTTATATTTACCAATTATGAAGAAGAAAATAAATATGTTTTTAAAACTAGATTCAACTACTGATTCAAATGGTTTGAAATTTAAGCTGGTTTACCAATTGGATGTTTATTTCCGAGAAAACCCTGATGTGGTGGTTAACGCACAAAAGATACAGTTGGATCCAGATAGACCAGCATTGGGAATTAAAGGAACTCATGGTTTATTGGGTAGCGATGAATGGTGGAGAAATATTCGAAATGGAGTAATTTCGAGCCAGGAGGTTACAGCTACTGTCATCGATATTTTTGCGCCTGGTCGCCCTAGTGATAGTAAAAAGGATTCCGAAATGCAACTGCTTTTGCCGGATGGAAGCTTGACAACTTTATCTATGATGGCGAATGACCCAAGAGATTTTGGCCTATTTAAAATAGGATGAGCCTGTAAATAAAAGTGTGTAAGTAATTCTGGCAGATGAAGCTCCTATAATGAGGAATTGCCAAAATGACGACAAACGCAATGGAAAGAAGCAAACTGCAGGCGCTGGCCAAAGAGCTGGCGAAA